>MNYP01000099.1:0-2186 GCA_001873135.1 Helicobacteraceae bacterium CG2_30_36_10 | reverse complement strand
CGTGCAGCGACAATTGCCGCCATCATTCCCGCCGCTCCTGAACCGATAACTATTAGGTCATATTGATTTTTCATGCCGCAATTGTAGTACAATTCGCTTTATGAATAGATATTACGGCGACCGAGAAAAGTGTTACAACTGCTACAGACCAAAAAGCTCCTGCATGTGCGAACATGTCCACAGTTTTGATACAAATACAAAATTTATTATTCTTATGCACCCAAAAGAGTTTAAAAAAGTCAAAAACGGAACGGGGCATTTCACGCACTTAGCACTGCAAAATTCAGAACTTTTTATCGGTGTGGACTTTACAAACCATGCAAAAATAAACGAGATTATTGCAACACATGAGAGTTTCGTGCTCTACCCATCCAAAGAGGCAATCAATCTAAGCAACACAAGTCCACATGCCCAACATAATATAGTCAAAAATATGGCAATCTTCATCATAGACTCAACTTGGGCATGTTCGCTAAAAATGATAAGAGAGAGCAAAAATCTTCAAGTGCTAAGACATCTCAGTTTTACAAGCTCTAAACTCTCGCAGTTTAAAATAAAAGAACAGCCCGCAGAGTACTGTTTATCAACCATAGAATCAACACATTGTGTTTTAGAACTTCTTAGTTTATGGCATGTGGAAAAGATACCTAAAGATGATTTACAAATGTTTTTAAGACCTTTTGAAAAAATGGTAGAGTACCAACTCTCTCATATAAAAAATTCAACAAGCACAACGCTACGTTTTAAAGCCAGAACTCTAGCGTAGATTAATTTCCCTGAGGGGAATTACTTGTTAAAAAGAATTGAGCCGAGTCTGACCATGTTTGAGCCGCACTCTATTGCAAGCTCAAAATCTCCGCTCATTCCCATAGAACAAATAGTTGCACCCGCGCATTGTTTATAGATTTCATAAGTAGTCTCAAAACTCTCTTTAATCACTTCTTTATCATCTGAATGTGCACCGATACTCATTACGCCCTTTAGGTTAATGTTTGGGCATTCATCTTGAATTTGCTTGTAAATTCCACATGCCGACTCTGGCATAAGACCATGTTTTGACTCTTCTTTGGCAGAGTTTATCTGAACTAAACAATCAAGTGTTCTGTTTTTAGCTTGCAGCTTTTTTTGAAGCTCTTGTGCTAGTTCTAAAGAGTCAAGCGCATGAAAGAGAGCAGGGTTTATGTCTAACAAATTGTTGATTTTATTTTTTTGAAGGTTGCCTATAAAGTGCCACTCCAAAGGGAGTTCACTGAGCTCCTCTGACTTAGCTTTTAAGTCTTGAACCTTATTTTCGCCAAAGGCTCTTTGCCCGATTTTGTAGAGCTTTTGTATCTCGTCTGCAGTTGAGTACTTGCTCACAGCAACTATTTTAACTATATGGTAATCACTCACTTTGAGTCTCGCACTCTCTACTCTTCGAATTACATCATCAATATATAGTTTATACTCTGTATTTTGCATTTTTTTATCCCACCAATCTATGTCTTCAAACTTTTATTTGAAGATAATTTTCTAATGCCGCAATTCTATCAAAATAACATTTAAGACACATCATTGCTTATGTTCAATGATACAATTAAAGCTATTAATCGTATCACTTTATGATACTATTATGGTATCTATTCGTCTCATGGACGAAGTTTTATTTTAAAGGCGAAGTATGAAAAAAGAGATCATTAAGTGGATATGGCAACATCCCCATTACCCAAACTTTCATTATGACAAAACAAAACTTGTAAATTTAATAAGTAAAATTGATTACCAAAGAGGAATAATTGACGGTATGTCTAAACTTTTTAATCAAGATGACATAAGAAAAATAGAGATAGATACTTTAACAGATGAAGCAATAAATACATCATTGATAGAAGGGGAGATACTTCAAAGAGAGAGTGTACGCTCCTCTTTTAGAAAAAAGCTTGACAAAGATTTTGATGCAAGAAGCGACAATTATTCAACTGCCACAACAGATAGCCTTGTAGAAATTTTGATTGACACAAGTTTAAACAAAGAGGAGTTAACAGTCCAGAGGCTTCATGGATGGCACAACTGTCTCTTTGAAAATAGATACAACAGATTGCATAAAATCAATGTTGCAGAGTTTAGACATCATGATGACATGGAAGTGATTTCAGGAGCAATAGGATTTGAAAAAGTACACTATGGGGCAATTCCGGTATCAAAAA
>MNYP01000032.1 GCA_001873135.1 Helicobacteraceae bacterium CG2_30_36_10 | reverse complement strand
TGGTACGACTTTGCAAAAGAGATTATGAGAATGGCAAAACTAAATTGTCAAATTAATCCTATTGAAACAAAAGCGTACCCGACTCCGGCGGAAAGACCGCACTACTCTTTGCTCAATAAAGCCAAAATAAAAAAAGAGTTTGAGATAGAAATACCATATTGGAAAGATTCGCTTGATGAATGTTTAAAAAAATTAGGAGAGAGAAAATAATGCAGTCAATTTTACTTACAGGAACAGCAGGCTTTATAGGCTCAAACTTTGTGCCTTATTTTTTAGAAAAATACCCAGAGTACAACTTGGTCAATTTAGACCTTTTAACATATGCCGGCAACCTAGAAAACCTTACAGAGTGCGAAGGTAATCCTCGTTACAAGTTCATAAAAGGCGACATCTGCAACCGTGAACTTGTAGAGTTTATATTTAGTGAATATGACATTCAAGGCGTAATCCACTTCGCAGCAGAATCTCATGTAGACAACTCCATTAAAAACCCTGGTGTATTTATTGAGACGAATGTAAATGGGACATTTACTCTTTTAGATGTAGCAAGAGCTTACTGGATGAATAAACCGTTTGAATATAAAGATAACTATAAAGGATGTAGATTCCACCACATCTCGACAGATGAAGTTTACGGAACTCTAAATGAGACAGACCTTTTCACAGAAGAGACTCCTTATGCTCCAAACTCTCCTTACTCAGCTTCTAAAGCAAGTAGTGATATGATAGTGAGAAGCTACCAAGAAACTTATGGGATGAATACAGTGATTACAAACTGTTCAAACAACTATGGTCCTAAACAACATGATGAGAAACTGATTCCTACAATTATTAGAAAAGCACTTGCAGGTGAGAGTATCCCAATCTATGGTGATGGTAAAAACATTAGAGACTGGTTGTATGTACTTGACCACTGTAAAGGGATAGACTTAGTTTATCATACAGGTAAAGAGGGTAATGTTTACAACGTCGGCGGAAGAAATGAGAGAACAAACCTTCAGATAGTTGATGCTATTTGTAGTATACTAGATGAAAAAGTTCCACATGCCAAGAGTTACAAAGAACTTATAACTTTCGTAGAAGATAGAGCAGGGCATGACAGACGCTATGCTATAGATGCAACAAAACTAGAAACAGAACTTGGCTGGAAAGCAGATGAAAACTTTGAGAGTGGAATTGTTAAGACTGTTGAGTGGTATTTAGAAAAATATAAGATATGAAAAACAGACCTCTTGTTGCCATCTTAGTTGCCACTTTTAATGGTGAAGCATACCTAAAAGAGCAGCTAGATTCTTTATTGATACAAAGTTATAAAAACATAAAAATCTATATCTCAGATGATAACTCTTGTGATACAACTTTAGAGATTGTAAAGTTGTGTCAAATCAAATATCCAGATAAAATTTTTTATAGTTTCAACATAAACAATCTTGGATTTATAAAAAATTTTGAAAAACTTTTGTCGGTGTGTGAAGAAGAGTATATTGCTTTAAGTGATCAAGATGATATTTGGCACCCTGATAAACTCCAAAAGCAGATGCGAGCAATGCACAAGCTTGAAGAACTCCACGAAAATCTGCCTTTGTTAGTCCATAGTGATTTAGAAGTAGTAGATGAAAGTTTGAAAAAGATAAGCTCTTCTTATTTTAGATTACGTGCTTATAAGTTAAAAGCACAAAAAGATTTGGGTCATATTGTAGGACCTTCGGGCATTATGGGAAATACTATTTTAATGAATCAAAAACTTAAAAAATGTGTTTTGCCATTTCCTAAGGAACTCGACGTGCATGATTACTGGATTGGTTTACAATGTGAACTTTTTGGAAGAAGAAAAACACTTTTTGAACCCTTAGTACGTTATAGAATACATCAGACGAATAATAGTAATTCACAAACCAAACTCTATGAAAAGAAAAGTTTTTTAAATATTTTAAGTAGAGATAGAAAACTCCCAAACCTTGAAACAAATAGAAAACTCTTTTTGCAAGAGCTTATTTTGCAAGTCAATAATGGGGAAGATTTGAAGGTTCTCAATGCTTATAATAGATATCTGAATTTTCAAGGAAGTCGTTTAGCACTTTATTTTGATCTCTTGAAATATTCCTTAGTAAAAAGGGATTTAACATTTAGAGTGAAGCTTTTTTTTAAGATTTTATACACAAACAGATACCAAGAGAGTACAAAAGAATGAATCTAAAAATTCTAAATATCTCATCTTATATATATAATGTTTTTCAGATTTTTTATAAAAAAGAGTTTCGTGGATGGGGACGAAAGCGTAGCGGCAAATTTGCTTTGTGGTGCCATGAAAGGTTTGGTGGCAGTTTAATGCTTCTAGAAGACGGCTTCATCCGCTCGCTCGGTTTGGGCGTAGATGGCTCACCCTCTTTTAGTTTAGTCGAAGATAATGTAGGGATTTATTACGATGCTACTGCACCCAGTAGGCTTGAGAATACTTTAAACGAGTACGACTTTGCAAGTGATACAAAGCTTATGGATGAGGCAAGAGAGGCGATAGGACTCATACAAAAACACCACATATCTAAGTATAACAACACTCCCGAAACAAGTGAAGAACTCTTTGCATCTCAAGATGAAAGACGAGTTCTCATCATCGCTCAAACCGCAGGAGATGCATCGCTAAACTATGGCATGGTAGATGATTACACTACAGACGACATGATTGCCGCGGCTACAATAGAAAATCCACATGCCAAAGTGTATGTTAAAGTTCACCCTGATGTGCTCAGTGGCAAAAAAAAGTCTGACATTGACATAAGAGAGCTTGATGAGAGAGTTCAAATCATCACACAAAATGTAAACCCTATCTCTCTGCTCAAACATTTTGAAAAAGTCTATACAAAAACTTCCGGCATGGGTTTTGAAGCACTGCTGGTTGGGTGCGAATGTGTCTGCTTTGGAATGCCGTTTTATGCTGGATGGGGAGTTACAGATGACAGATCCACATGCCAAAGAAGAGAAGCAAAACGAAGCGTCGAAGAGATTTTTGCCGCTGCGTACATTCTCTACACCCAATACCACAACCCCTACACAAATCGCCCCTCAGACATACTTGATACCATCCATGGAATCATCCGACAGCGAGGTAAACTTTAGTAGATTGCTTCGTGCCTTGGCACATGACGGCGTTTGTTTCTTTCATGCCAATCAGGCATAGTCTAAAATAACGTGAAATTATTCACCTTATTTTAGCCGTCGCAAGCTAAAATAAAAAAAGAGTTTGATATAATTATTCCACATTGGAAAGATTCGCTAGATGTGTGTCTGAAAAAGAGGGGGGAGAAAATGAGACTTTACAAAGAGCAGATAGAAGTGTTAAAAAACAAACTTAAAACGCTCTCTTCAAATGCTAAAATATACCTCTTTGGAAGTCGAGTTGATGACACAAAAAAAGGTGGAGACATAGATTTGCTCATAGTCTCAGACGAATTAACAAAAAAAGATTTACGCCTTTTAAGAGTAGAATTTTTCAAATATTTTGGTGAGCAAAAAATTGATATTATCTTAGATAATGGAGAATTTAAAAATCCTTTCACTAAACATATATTTCAAAAAGCAGTTTTATTATAATGAAAGAAAAACTATTAGCAGACAAAAAACTTTTAGAAA
>MNYP01000090.1 GCA_001873135.1 Helicobacteraceae bacterium CG2_30_36_10 | reverse complement strand
TCCAGAAAATAAGATACAGAGCTTATGAAGAGAGTCTCGAGTGAAAAATAAATCCTTAAAAATCCGTCTCTTTGTAAGCTTACTAGAGGATACTATTGTCAAAAAAACAGTAAACCTTACAAAAAATATCAATATCACAATAAATTTGGAGTTCAAATATGTGAAGCATAATTTTATAGTCTAACTCAGTGTTATTTTTCTGAAAAAAATGATATTTTTTTACAAGTGGAGAGTGGAATTTATAGTACGGATTTATTTGGGAAGATGTAATTAATCCGATTATTTGGGTAAAACAGATAGGATTTTATCTTTTAATTTCTAAACATCCAAAGCTAAAGGGCGTATATAACCCTATGCAGTTTTTAGCTTACGTTCTCTTTTATGTGATGGCTTTTAGTCTTATCGTTACAGGTCTGATTCTTTATGTGCATGTATACCATGAGGGATTAGGCGGTCTTTTATATGAACCGATGAGAAGTATAGAGGTAATGCTAGGCGGTCTTGCGTTTGTGAGAGAGCTGCATCATATGCTTATGTGGGGTGTGATTTTATTTATAGCTATACACATTTATATAGCGGTTTATAATGCGATTTTCATTCGAGAGGGCACTATAGATGCTATAATCAGCGGAATAAAATGGCATAAAAGAGTTTAAGGGATTACTTTGAAGATTTTAATACTAGGTATTGGAAATATCTTGTTTGGAGATGAGGGCGTTGGTCCTCATCTTGCAAATTTGATAGATGAAAAATACGCTTTCGACTCAGGCGAACACACTGTTGATGTTATGGATGGTGGAACACTCGCGCAACGATTAATCCCTCTTATTACAGATTATGAACATGTTTTACTTATTGACTGTGTCAATGTAATGGATGGTGCAGTCGGTGATGTTTATAGTTTTGATTTTACGGACGTTCCTGATTTTATCACTTGGAACGGAAGTGCTCACGAAGTTGAGATGCTTCAAACTCTGCAGATGATAGAGATGCTGGGCGATTTACCCCCGACGAAAATAGTCGGTGTTATTCCTTATGTTATCGGTGAAAACAGTACATTTACTATGACTCCCGAGGTTTTAAAAGCGAGTTTGACTATGGAAGATACAATCATCAAATATATTGAAAGTTTCGGCGTCAAATCGTCCATAAAAAACAACACTACAATAGAAAAAGTTTCCAAATATACTTACCTCAAAGGCACTCAATGATATTAGAATTTTCATTTGATTATGCATCCTCCTCTTTGGTGTATGAAAAAATCCTTTTAAGGGAAATTGCTTCATCAGCTTTAGAGGCTAAAATAGCAAAACACTCAGAGAAGCTTTTTTTATATGTTGTCTCTGAAGATGCCGAGGCACTCCAAGATTTTGCGACTAAACTCTCTCTCGTCTTGCCACACTCTATTTTTTTAGGTGCAACTGATGCAAAAGTAGTGGATGAAATGCCTGACGTAGAGTATGTTTTGCCTCAAACAACAAAGTTGCCACTTCCTTTTTGTCCACAATGTTTAGAAGAAATTATGGACGAGGCGAATGAAAATTATTACAATATTTTTCATGAGTGTGAGGTCTGCGGGTACAGCACTCACGGTAAGAGCAAAAATTATAAAGAGTTCTTTGTAAAAGCTTCACTTGCTATAAAAGAGGGTCTTGTTGTAGAGTTGCAAACATTTTACGGGAAGTTTTTTGTGGGTCGTTTGAGTGAAAAATGTAATGATGTAAATTATGACATTCTTAGTTTTGACCTCTTTAGTATTGAGAAATATACAAACGCCACAAACAGTGAGGTTGTAACTCTTGGAGCTATTGAAAAACCTCTTGTTAGACTCAAAACTAACCTTGAGTTTAAAAAAGAGTTTGAAAATATTCAAGCCGAACTTATACGTTTTAAACTTCCTGATGACTTTGTTTTACATCTTTTAATGGCGCAACTTCATGCCCATGGCATTGATTTAATTTTTCTTACAAAAGAGGCAATGGTGAGTGATGAAAAACTCATCTTGATGCCTTTGCAAAAAGAGTTAGAACCTATTGAATGCGTTGTAAGTGATGAAAATATTATTATTTTAAAAGGTGAAAAAGGTCTGCCTAATTATGAACGCTCAAAAGAGTTTGTTATCCCTCACATAGGTGCTTTTTTCTCTGTAATAAAAGAACATTCACTCCAAGAAAAAACAGTAGCAGGGGTCAACTTGAGTGAAGAGTGTCATAATGATATTTTGATTTATTCAAAAAAATTTGGGACCATAGAATACCTCTCTTTTGCCTTCTCCTTTACATCTATGAAAGATGTTTTTGACACCATTGGTGCTACAAATGAAACGGGCGCGAAACTTATAGAGAATTATAAAAATAAGTACAGTGAGCATTTTGAAGAAATTTCTGCCGTACAATTTTATGACAAAGAGTTTAATGTCCATAAACTGTGGGGCATAGTCTCTATAGTTCTTGGGTTTTCAAAGAGTTCTAATCTAAGTGAAGCATCTCAAATACTCCAAAATAATGCAACTTCATTTTTAGGGAGTAAAGGATCTAGAATTGATTATAAACTCAAAAAAATTGACTCTAAGGTTTACCTCGACCCACTTATGACAATCAGAACTGCGATGAGTTTTAGACTTGCCGAGGTGGATGCACTGAGCCTAAGCTATGGAGTTGTAGAGAGTTTTGCGGAGTTTATCTCAACTCAACTTGATGAGATTAAAGAGGAGATGAAAATTGAGGCGGTTACTATGACCGGTTCACTTTTAGGTAATAGACACCTCTTTAGCAAACTAAACTCCGAAGTTTCTCTCAATCATAATGTATATTTTAACAAAGAGTTGCCGGTTGATGGAATCAATATTCAATTCGGCGGAAATGAACTGTTTTGATTCGCATTCTATATCTTATAAACGGGCAGGTTCAAGGTGTTGGCTTTCGCCCTTTTGTTTATCAGTTGGCATGTGGAAATTTACTAAATGGTTTTGTAAAAAATGACACAAACGGGGTAGAGATAGAAGTTGAGGGAACTCAAACAAATATAAATATTTTTGAAGCACAACTCCACTCAAAACTTCCTCCGCTTGCAAGAATAGACACCATTGAGAAAGCAGAAATAAAGCCGCTTTATGAAAAAAGCTTTGAAATTCTGCAAAGTTCGCAAAATCAAATTAAATCCAAAACCGCTTTAATCTCACCGGATATTTCCACATGCCAAGAGTGTTTAAATGACATAAGAGAAGAAGGTAAATATTTTAACTATTTTGCCACCAACTGTACAAACTGTGGACCGAGATACTCCATCGTAAAAACAGTTCCTTATGACAGGAAAAACACCTCCATGAGCAAGTTTGTTATGTGTAAATCCTGCGAAGAAGAGTACACAAATCCACATGCCAGACGTTACCACGCCCAGCCGATTTCCTGCAACGAGTGCGGACCGACATTATCTGCTAGTATTGTTGAAATTGCACAACAGATAAAGAGTGGAAAAATTGTAGCCATAAAAGGCATAGGCGGTTTTCATATACTCTGCGATGCCACGAATGATGAGGCAGTTTTACGCTTACGCAAACATAAAAACAGACCTACAAAACCGCTCGCAATCATGTGTAAAAATATTGAGCAGATAGAATCTTTGGCATGTGTAAATGAAAAAGAGAAAGAACTTCTTTGCTCAAAAGAAGCGCCTATCGTTATTTTAAAAAAATCACTATTTCCACACCTTAGACTTTCAAATTATTTAGCACCAAACATAGACAGAATCGGCTGTTTTTTACCCTACACTCCGCTACACCATCTTTTATTTGGGCATGTGGAAATTCCACTCGTCGCCACAAGTGCGAACTTGGCGAATGAGCCCATCATTACAAACAAAGAAGATATTTTAAAAAAACTCCCCTTTGTGGAGTTTATTTTAGATTACGACAGAGAGATTATAAACGGAGTTGATGACTCTTTATTGCAAGTCGTAAACGGGAAAACGCAGACACTTCGACTAGCGCGCGGCTATGCTCCAAAGGTTATAAAACTCGCCTTTAAGAGTGAGAAAAAAATACTTGCAGTTGGAGCTAATGCAAAAAACTCTTTAGCTTTTGTGATTGATGAGAACATTATTTTATCGCCACATATCGGTGATTTGGACTCTTTAGAAGCCTTTGATTTTTTTACAAGAACTATAGAGACTTTTAAAAGATTTTATGACTTTGAACCTGACATCATA
Source organism: Helicobacteraceae bacterium CG2_30_36_10 (assembly GCA_001873135.1). GTDB lineage: Bacteria > Campylobacterota > Campylobacteria > Campylobacterales > Sulfurimonadaceae > Sulfurimonas. The sequence goes on along the minus strand of MNYP01000090.1, from coordinate 13,233 downwards.
GTTTGCGATAAACATCCCTCTTATCTGAGTACTTCGTGGGCAAAAGAGAAAAACATCCGGCATGTGGAAGTTGGACACCATCTAGCACACATTTACGCTTGCAAGGCGGAGTTTGCACTTCAAGGAGATTACTTAGGTTTTAGTTTTGACGGCATGGGTTACGGCGAAGAGAACTCACTTTGGGGCGGAGAAGTTTTTGTAGGCGACGAGAGAAAATACAGCTTTAAACCCATAAAACTTTTAGGCGGTGAGAAGGCTATAAAAGAGCCTAGAAGAGTTGCTTTGAGTATGCTTTTTGATAACTACACCTTGGAAGAAGTTTTAACCTTAGACCTGGCATGTGTAAAAGAGTTTGCACATGCCGAAATTAAAATACTCCATCAAAGTTACACAAAAAACCTCAATGCACCGCTGAGTTCTTCTGTTGGGCGAATGTTTGACGCAGTTGCCAGTTTTGCAGACTTAGTTCACTTTCAAAGTTATGAGGGGGAAGCTGGGCTTATTTGTGAACAATACTACAACCCCAAAATTACTGAAGTTTTTGAGTATACAATTAACAATGGCGTGATTGCAATAGAGTTTGATTTTTTTAACAAAAACATAGCCTCTCTTTTTATAAATACTCTAGTCAAGATAGTCATCGAAATTTCAAAAAAAGAAAATATGGAAGTCATTTTAAGTGGCGGAGTCTTCCAAAACAAAACACTTCTAGAACTCTTGGCATGTGGATTAGAAAAAGAAAATATAACTTATTACTTTCAACAGCAAACGGCTATTAATGATGGCGGAATAGCCCTTGGGCAAGCCTACTATTATTTAATGAGAGATTGTAGTGAATAATTTTTTAAAGATAATAATATTGAAAATATATCTTCTATTAGATATGATGAGTGTTATAATAACAAAAAAAATTATATAATATTCTAAAAATATTCTATAGAGGTTACAAATGAGAATAGTAATTGTAGGTGGCGGTATTGTCGCGGTGTACTTGGCAAACAATCTTAAAAAGCAAAATGCTGCTTTGGACGTAACGATTCTAAGTGATGAAAAACACCCTCCTTATGACAGGATACATCTTTGCTCACTTGTCGATAATACGCAGGAAATAGATGAGATATCCCTGCCACTTGACCCGACTATACGACTTGAGTTAAATCAAAAAATCAACAAAATAGACAAAGAGAGCAAACGGGTATTTTCGGACAACTCTATGTTTAGTTACGACAAGCTGATTATTGCGACCGGCTCTATGCCTATTTCCCTCTTTGATATCAGTCATATTAAAAATGCAACTGTATTTAGAAGTGCGGATGATTGTGACCTAATCAAAATTGGTGTACAAGGGCGTGAAGTTGTAATAGTGGGAAGTGGTCCTATCGGGCTTGAGCTTCTTGAGACTTTAAACGAAATGCCAAATGTTGTGCATATTACACTGCTTCTTCGCGGTAATCATCTCTACGCTAAAGAGCTCTCCATGGACTCCATAAAAACCATAGAAGAATGTTATACAAAAGAGGGAAAAATCAGAATCTCGTATGAGGATGAGATAGTAGATAAAACCATAGAAAACAGTGAAATAATCTCCCTTCAAACAAAAAAATTTCAAATAAAAAATCCATTTCTTATTTTTGGCGTGGGAATAAAACCAAATATAGAAGAGTTTAGAGAGAGTTTGGCATGTGCAAACGGGATTTTGACAAATCGTTTTATGCAAACAGAAGATGAAGATATTTATGCAGTTGGAGAGTGTGCCGAAGTTAAAGAGCTTGGGTTTGTAGCCGGACATGTAAAAGAGTGTACCACACAAGCAAATTGTGCCATCTCTCACATACTTCAAACTGATGTTAAAGAGTTTGAACTTGAAGTGAGTATTGATATGCTCAAAGTAGGAGAGTTTGACTTAGTAGAAGTGAACTCACCAAAATTCAGTAGCGACTATGAAAAAGTACTTATTACCTCAAAAGAAGACAAGAGAATAGATGAGTATTTTGTAAACGATGATAAACTTACCCGATTTATAGGAATTAACTCAAATGTAGATGTCGGATATATAGAGTCTCTTATAAACGACGGCGATGCACTCGATATCAACTACCTTTACCAAAACAGACTTATCGGTGAGAGAGGCAGGCTTATCTGCAGTTGTGAACATGTGTATCATCAAGATTTAGTGGACATTGTCACTCAGACCGGTATCGGCTCATTTGGAGAGCTTGCCAGTTTTTCAGAGGCGGGAAGGGTTTGTGGCAGATGTAAAACAATGGTGCAAGATGTTATAAGAGATTCGCAACATCTCATCGATCCCAACATGCCGAGAAAATCTCCCCAAGATATTAAAAAAGAAAGAGAGATGGCAGAAGTTACCAAGCGCATAGATAAGTTTAATGCGCTTCATCCAAGAAATAACCTCACAACGGACAATCTCGAATCTGCTTTGGCATCTTTAGAGATAGGCAAACATGAGGTTAACAGCTGGATATCGATGGTAACGGCAGACATGAAATTGCATCCGAATTTTGAAAAGCTGGTTGAAAAAGGGGTGAAAACTCTCAACAAAGTACCTATAGTCTGGCTGGAACTCTCCGATTGCAGCGGAAATTCCGAGGCGTTCATAAAATCGGCAAATCCTGCTATTGAAGATTTGATTTTTGACTATATCTCACTTGATTATCATGAACTGCTTATGAGTGCAAGTGGTGACATGAGTGAAACTATTTTGGAAGATATTATTAAAAACCAAAAAGGGGAGTACATTCTCATAGTTGAGGGTGCCGTTCCTTTGGCGATGGATGGGAAATATCTGCGCATAGGTCCAAAAGGGGAAACAGGAATTGAGCTTCTCAAAAAATGTGCAAAAGATGCAGTGCTTGTAATAGCGGTAGGGAGTTGTGCATTTGATGGCGGAGTCGTCGCAGCCGCTCCAAATCCGACGGGAGCCGTTGGAGTAGGGGATGCACTCAACCGCAAGGACGTTATTAACATTCCTGGGTGCCCGACAAACCCGATAAATATAGTAGGAACGCTTCTCTCTTATATCATGTTCGAAGAGTTACCGCCACTTGATAAGCTAAATCGTCCTTTATGGGCTTACGAAGGTCGAATCCACGACAACTGTGAGCGAAGAGGGCACTATGAACTTGGTGAATTTGTAAAAGAGTGGGGCGATGCAGGTGCGAAAAAAGGGTACTGTCTTTTTGAGATGGGCTGTAAAGGTCCTTATGCAAATGCAAACTGCCCGACTATGAAGTTTAACGGCGGAACAAGCTGGCCGGTTCAAGCCGGACATGGATGTATGGGTTGTGTGGAACAGAACTTCTTTGACAAGTTTGCAAATGAGAGAAAATATGTGGAGGAAGAAAAATAATGAGCACTAAAAAAATCGTTATTGACCCGATTACAAGAATCGAAGGACACTTAAGAGCTGAGGTTGAGGTGGATGAAAACGGAGTAGTTCAAGAAGCCTATGTCAGTGGTCAGCTTTTTCGTGGGATAGAGATTATTTTAAAAGGTCGTGACCCACGAGATGCGGGACTTTTAGCAGGTCGTATTTGCGGCGTTTGTACAAACTCTCATTTTCGTGCTGCAGTTTCAAGCGTTGAAGATGCCTATAGTCTTAAACTACCAAACAATGCTGAAATTATCAGAGACTTGATGGCAATGGCTCTTTTCATTCAAGACCATGTGGTGCATTTTTATCATCTCCACTCTTTTGATTTTGTAGATGTAACCTCGGCTTTACAAGCTGATGCAAAATTAGCTTCTAAAGAGGCACACAAATACCATAGAAAACCTTTTAGAAACTCTCACGCACACTATGAAGAGGTGCTTCAAAAGGTCGGTAACTTTGTAAAAGCCGGCAAACTAGGACCATTTTCAAATGGTTACTGGGGGCATGTGGAATATAAACTGACTCCCGAACAAAATTTGATTTTGATTTCTCATTATTTAGAGGCTCTTAAATTTCAAACAAACATTAGTAAAGCAGTAGCTATTTTTGGTGGTAAAACTCCTCATCCACAAAGTATTATAGTTGGTGGTGTAACAAGTGTGGCAGATATGCTCAACCCTCAAAGACTCAATGATTACCTCTTTATCATGAAAGAGGCAAAAGAGTTTGTTGAGCGTGCCTATTTACCTGATGCCAAACTCCAAAGCATTGCATACCGCGATGATATTAAAGCAGGGATAGGTCGTGCAAACGGTAACTTTTTATCTGTAGGCGGTTATGAGTTTGAAGCCAAGCAAAGACTCTTTTGCAACGGAGTGATTTATGCTCATGATTTTGAGCATATAGAAGAGTTTGATGAGAGTAAAATAAGCGAAGAGATTGACCGTGCTTGGTATAGTGGCGAGACAAGAGAAAATGAAGTTTGCTATACAGATTTAAATGAAGACGGCTCTTTAAAAACTGCAAAAAATGATGATAAATATTCATGGATAAAAGCGCCAAGATATGATGGAAAAACCATGGAAACTGGACCGCTTGCAACAGTGCTGGTAAGTTACTCAAAAGGAAATAATCTTATAAAATCTTTTGTAGATGAGTTTCTCGCAGAGACTGATTTGGAGCTTATAGATTTATCGACTACAGTCGGAAGAAATTCTGCAAGAGCCATCGAGAGCGGTTATATTTGTGAATATATTTTTAAACTTGTTTCGCGTCTGATTCAAAATATCAAGTATTACGACACAGATACTTGGGTGAGATACGATTTTGAGAAACTGCAAAAAAATGCAAACGGCAAAGCCTTCCTTGAAGTGCCACGCGGTGTTTTGTCTCACTTTGTAAACATTAAAGATGCAAAGATAGAGAACTATTCCGTTATCGCTCCGACAACTTGGAATGCAACTCCTAAAAACTTTGATGGTTTACGTGGAGCTTATGAAGAGGCTTTGGTTGGCATAAAGATACAAGACACCTCCAAACCGCTGGAAGTTTTAAGAGTCCTGCACTCATTTGACCCATGCTTGGCATGTGCCGTACATGTGATAGATGCTGATGCAAATGAGCTTAGCAGTTATAAGATAAAAACTCTTTTTGAGGGATGAAAATAGTATGCAACATCTTATAGGTAAAAGTTGGCATAGCCTAGAACCTGAGAAAATAGTTGAACTCTTTGAAAGCAGTGCTTCTGAGGGTTTAAGTCCATTGAATATAAAACATCTCGAAGAGTTTTTTGGTAAAAATGAACTTAAAGAGAAAAAGAGAGATTCAAAACTAAAAACATTCTTTATGCAGTTTCATAATGCCCTGCTTTATATTCTTTTAGGTTCTTCTCTTGTTACTGGAATTTTGCAAGAGTGGGTGGATAGCGGAGTAATATTTGGAGTTGTAATCATTAATGTAGTAGTTGGTTATATACAAGAGATAAAAGCGCAAGAAGCGATAGAATCACTCAAACTGATGATGTTTACACAAGCTGTTGTTATGAGAGATGCAAAGAAAATCAGCATCTCCTCAGAGGCATTGGTCCCGGGGGATATAGTCTTGCTAGAATCCGGTTCCAAAGTGCCGGCTGATATGAGACTCTTAGAGAGTAAAAATCTCAAAATTGATGAGTCTATGCTTACGGGGGAATCACTGCCCGCGGAGAAGAATATTTTATTACATGAGAAAGATGTCATTTTAAATGATAGAAAAAATATGGCATATTCTGGAACATTTGTGACTTACGGCAGGGCAAAAGGGATTGTTGTAGCAACCGCCGGGTATACCGAAATTGGAAAAATCGCGCATCTCATAGAAGATACAAGCTCTATGCAAACCCCTCTTACTAAGAAAATCTCATCCTTCTCTACAATCTTACTTTATGTTATTTTGGCTCTTGCAGCATTAACATTCTTAATAGGAATGTTGAGAGATTACAGCGCAGTAGATACTTTCATGGCCTCAGTTGCTCTTGCCGTTGGCGCAATTCCAGAGGGCTTACCTGCTACGGTGACTATTACTCTTGCGATTGGCGTGAGTCGCATGGCAAAGAAAAATGCCATCATTAGAAAACTTCCGGCAGTTGAGACGCTTGGGAGCGTGACTACGATATGTTCAGATAAAACAGGGACACTTACGCAAAATAAGATGAGTGTTACGAAGATATTTTGCGCCGGTAATATGTATGAACTCACCGGCAAGGGGTATGAGCCAAAAGGTGATTTTTTACGCAACAATGAGAAAATTACCTCCTTAGATAATAATCTCATGGAAGTGTTGCAAGCCGGATATCTATGCAATGAATCCCATCTTGTAAACAAAGATGGGCAATACTCTATAAACGGAGACCCAACTGAGGGAGCGCTAATTGTTAGTGCCATAAAGGGTGGATGTGATGAACACGAACTCAACAAGAAATATCCAAGAGTTGATATATTGCCTTTTGAATCAGATAGGCAATATATGGCTACGCTTCATAAAGATATCTCCCATCATGAAAATATCATATATCTCAAAGGTTCTATTGAAAAAACTTTAAATATTTGTGAATATGAAATGATTGGTACACAAAGAGTAGCTATAAACAGGGATAAAATCTTACTCCAAGCAGAGGAGTATGCAGCTCAAGGTTTAAGAGTTTTGGCTATTGCAAAAAAAGTTACAGATGAAGATAAAATTAAAGATGGGGCATTAAAAGAGAACTTTATCTTCTTAGGTCTTCAAGCCATGATGGACCCTCCAAGAGCAGAGGCTATGCAAGCTGTTAAAGAGTGTAAAACTGCCGGTATAAATATCATCATGATAACCGGAGATCATACCCTTACCGCTTTTTCCATAGCAAAAAAGTTGTTGCTAGTAGATGAACATGCAAGTTTTAAGGATTCAGTTTTAAGTGGCAGGGAACTCTTTTTGTTAAGCGATAGTGAGCTTATAGAAAAAGTGGCCACTGTAAAACTTTACGCAAGAGTTGATCCTGAACAAAAGTTACGAATAGTGGATGCACTTCAAGTCAGAGGAGAGATAGTTGCTATGACAGGAGACGGTGTAAATGATGCACCAGCTCTTAGACAGGCTGATATCGGTATTGCTATGGGTAAAGCCGGTACTGAGGTTGCCAAAGACGCAGCTGATATGATTTTAAGTGATGACAATTTTAGCTCTATTGCCAATGCCGTTAGAGAAGGAAGAACAGTTTTTGACAATTTAGTCAAGTTTATCACATGGACACTGCCCACAAATATAGGAGAGGGACTTGTTATTTTAGTCGCGATTATATTGGGACAAACTCTTCCTATACTGCCGGTTCAAATTTTGTGGATTAATATGTCAACTACGATTTTACTTGGACTTATGCTTGTGTTTGAACATGAAGAAGCCAATATTATGAAAAGAGCACCAAGAGCTCCAAAGATGCCGCTTTTGGCAAAAGAGATTATTATACACATGGCAGTTGTTAGCCTTTATCTCTTGGTAAGTACATATGGCATGTTTCATTACGCACTTGCACAGGGATATGAAATAGAATACGCCAGGACTATTGCAGTAAACATATTTGTATTTGTCGAGCTTTTTTATCTATTTTCATGTAAAGAGTTACGAAAATCTGTTTTTAAAACGAATATTTTCAATAATAAGTTATTGCTCTTGGGCGTAGTGCTTATGAGTTTAGCTCAAATCGCATACACGCATACAGAGATTATGCACATACTGTTTAAAAGTGAAAGTTTAGATTTTCAAACCTGGGTGCAGATATTGCTGGTTTCATTCAGTATTCTTTTTGTTATAGAGATACAAAGATATATTGCCGGTAAATTTTTTCATAGTAGTAAAAAGAGAAAAACATGACAAAAAATATAGTTATCGGTGTTGGCAACTTACTCTTTTGTGATGATGGAATAGGGGTAATAGCTCTGCACTACTTGAGAAAAAACTATGGGTTTACACCAGAGTTGGAACTGCTTGACGGCGGTACACTCGGGTTTAATCTGGCTGAATATTTTTTAGAGTATGACAATGTTTTTATCATCGACACTATCTTTGCAAGCGATGAAGTAGGAACAATATATAAAATTCCCTCCGATGAACTACTAAGTTCATGCAGATACAAAAACACAGCCCATGAAGTGGAAGTTGTGCAGATGTTAGAAGCGTGTGAGTTACATGGAAAAAGAGCAAATGTTACTGTTTTTGGAATAATCCCGCAAGATATAAACAGTGTGAAAATTGGACTTAGTGAAATCTTACATACTAAGGTTGAGATGCTGATTCAAGCTGTAATACAAGAGATTGAAGCCTTAGATGTCAAAGTTATAAGAAAAGCTGATGTTTCATTAGAAGAAGTAATTAAAACATTGAAATTATGATTAGTGTCAGGATTACATGGATTAGCCTCCATAGTTTCTCCATAATTTTTCACTATCATTACTCTAAGAAATTATACGAGGAGAGCATATGAAAGCAGTTGTTATGGCAGGTGGGTTTGGCACAAGGATTCAACCACTTACACATTCTATTCCAAAACCGATGTTACCAATACTCAATAAGCCGATGATGGAGCATACTATGATGATGCTCAAAGATTTAGGCATTGAAGAGTTTATAGTTCTTCTTTATTTTAAGCCTGAGGTTATACAAGAGCATTTCAAAGACGGGAACGCATTTGGGATTAAGATTACTTATATTATACCTGATGATGATTATGGTACAGCGGGCGCTGTTAAGCTGGCTCAGGAGAAAATTGGAGATGATAACTTTATCATCATTAGTGGTGATTTGGTTACCAATTTTGATTTTAAGAAAATTTTTGATTATCACAAAGAGAAGAAATCAAAATTGACAATCACATTAACATCGGTTGAAAACCCTTTGGAATTTGGTGTTGTTGTAGCCAACAAAGATGGAAAGATTGAGAAATTCCTTGAGAAGCCAAGCTGGGGGGAGGTATTGAGCGATACTATAAATACAGGCATATATGTGATTGAACCGGAGATTCTTGAGTACATTCCTGAGCATCAGAATTTTGACTTTGCAAAAGACTTTTTCCCGCTTTTGATGAGCAAAGGAATCGATATTATGGCCGGTCACTCAGAAGGATATTGGCGTGATGTAGGCAACCCTGAGAGTTATCGAGATGTATATGATGACCTTTTGCATAAAAAAATAAAGCTTCCTATAGAAGGTGAAAAAAAGAAATATCCAGATGGAAGACTTTTTAGTAAAACAAAAGATGAGCTTGATAAAAGCGTTGAGATTATCGGCACAGTTCTTTTGGGGGAAAATGTTTTAATAGGAAAGAATGTAATACTAAGCAATGTTGTCATTGGCAATAATGTGAGTGTTGCTAAAGACTGCAAGCTCCGCAATACAGTTATATGGAATGATGTAAATATTCAACATCATGTAGTCTTAGACGGTTGTGTCATTTGCAACAACAACTTCATAGGCAAAAATGTTACAGCCAAAGCCGGTTTAATATTGGCAGAGGGGTGTGAAATAGGTCAGTTGGTTACTATAGAAAAAGATGTTACTATCTGGCCAAATAAGCTTATAGAAGATGCTGCTATTGTAAGTCATAACATGGTTCTTGGAAACAGATATAAAAACTCCATTTTTGAGAAGGGAGTTGTTATAGGAAAGTCTAATGTTGAGATCTCGTGTGAAATGGCTACTAAACTTGCTGAAGCATTTAGTGCACAGCTTCCTGTAGGCTCAACAGTAGTTGTATCACGTGACTATTTTAAAAATTCCCGTATGCTTAAGCGCGCTTTTTTAGGTGGTTTACTTTCAGCTGGAATAGATGTGGTTGATTATAAGGACATGGCTTTATCTGTAGCTCGCTACAGCTTATCTTTAAATGACAACTATATCGGGGGTATTCATTTTTCTCAAAAAATTGACGATCCTACTAGCACTGTAATTACTTTTTACAATGAAGAGGGACTTCACATAAACAACGATGTGGCAAAAAAAGTTGAAAAAGCATTTTTTAAAGAGCAATTTCGTCGTGTAGATTATGCAAAAACAGGTCAAATACGTGAAACAGATAATACTAAAGAGTACGCACACTACAAGCAAAATATGCAAGATATTCTCTATGCTAACTCCTTTAATTGTCATAAGTGTCGAGTAGCAATTGATGTGATGCATGGCAAGACAGCGGAGATATTTCCAGATATGTTAGCAGGCATGGAGGTTAACAATATTATATTTAATGCCCATCCAAATGAGCAACGTCTTTGTAACTTTAAAAACTTAGTGAAACAATCTAACGAGGATATAAGTGATGTTGTAAAAGCACTTCATCTTACCGCAGGTTTTATACTATATCCCGATGAACAGCGTTTAGATATTATATGTGACAAAGGGAATGTGCTTGAAAAACAGACAGCTCTTGATGTAGTGCTCACTCTTTTAAATATGGATGCCAAGGCTAAAAATATTAAAAAACGGGTTTTCCTTCCAACTTGGGCATGTGACATAATAGATTTTGACAGTCTTGAAATTAATAGAGGGAAATATGACAATTTCAAAGCCAAGAAGATGAAAGAGTATGACCTTGTAGCTACGGGTAATGGAAATTTTACTTTTACGGAATTTACTTTGTATAGAGATTCTATGTATGCAACATTGAAAATCTTGGAGCTGATGTCATTGTATCAACTGTCACTCTCAGAAGTGGTTAGCTCAATTCCAAGCTTCTACTATAATGCTTTTAAGATAGAATGCTCACAGGCACTAAAGGGAAAAATGATGCGTATATTCCTTGAAGATGCAAAAGATAAGAAACTCTCTACGGTTGATGGCGTAAAAATATGGTTAGATACAGATGACTGGATTTTAATGATACCAAACCAATATAATGAGTATTTAAATCTATATATTCAGGCTAAAGACAAAAGGAGTGGAAAAAAGATTTTTGATAAATATAATGCTAAAATACAAGAGTGGCTAAAATAATAGAGTAGGCAAGGAAAAGATAGTGACACAAGTTTTATTAATATTAGTTCCTATACTTTTCGCACTGATTATCTTAGGCATTAAAGTCTTAATGAGAGATGGGTTAACTATACTTGTTGTTACTATTTTAACTGTGTGGAAATAACTTGGCATGTGGAAATAACTTGGCATGTGGAAATAACTTGGCATGTTGATCTGTCAACCCTTTTTCAGACAAAAATAAAATCTATTACCTAACTGGTTATGGTGTTTACACACGAGCCTTACCTTTAGGCTTTGATGACATCAAGGTGAGGCTGAAGCCACACTTCCGAAGAGAGTTTACAAGCCACACATCTGAATGAGTTCACTTAATTTGAGTTGGAAAAACTGCATAAGAATTAAAAAAATCTTTTATGTAGGTAAACTAAACTATAATGGTTTTAGAATATTTAATATTAGGTTATATATGTGTACACATTAAAACAATCGATTTATCCTCTTTTTTTATTAGCAATCGCCTATATACTCTTTAGCAGTCATGATGCTAAAATTATCATAGCCGGAATTGCTGTTTTTTTAATAGGCATGGTGTTTATGGAAGACGGTTTTAAGCTTTTCAGCGGAGGAGTGCTTGAGAGAGTTTTACAAATATCAACAAGCAATGTACCAAAGGCTATCGCCACCGGTTTTATAGCTACGGCTATAGTGCAAAGCTCCTCTTTACTGACTATTATTGTTATTTCATTTTTAAGTGCAGAACTCATCTCTCTTAGCGGTGCAATCGGTGTAATTTTCGGTTCAAACATCGGAACCACTACAACAGCTTGGATTGTGTCATCCTTTGGTGTCAAGATTGATATTACTTTTTACGCTATGCCTATGCTTATCTTTGGGGTTCTTTTTAGATTTAAAAATAATAAAAGCTATCAAGGCTTAGGAAATATATTAATTGGTCTTGGTTTTGTATTTCTTGGTATCGGCTACATGAAAGAGGGTTTTGAGGCGATGAAAGAGGGACTCGACCTTGCTCAGTTTGCCATGAGCGGGTACCTTGGAGTTTTAGTATATATTCTCATAGGTATTGTGGCAACAGTCGTTATTCAGTCTAGTAGCGCCACCATGGCGATTATCATAACTGCATTGGCAACCGGACAAATTGAGTACGCAAATGCTCTAGCGTTGGCAATAGGTGCAAATATAGGTACGACAGTGACTGCAATTATAGGCTCGCTCTCATCCAACGCAAATGGAAAAAGGCTGGCAGTTGCGCATTTTATTTTTAATGTTGTAACAGGGTTTGTAGCAATTGTTTTCTTGTACCAGTTGGCAGATTTAGTCGATATTTTAAGTTCTGGCATCGGCATCGGTGATAAAGATTATGCTATGAAATTAGCCCTTTTTCATACACTCTTTAACGTCATCGGAGTTTTAACTGTTTCACCTTTTACCCATAAACTTGTTGTTTATTTGGAAGGTCTTTTTATTGAAGTTGATGAGCAAAATGAGCGGGCAAAATATTTGGACAATATTGTCATTGCAGTTCCAGAGTCTGCACTGGCAGCACTCCAAAAAGAGGTAATTCATCTCTATGATAATGCTACGGAGGTTTTAGCTCATGCCATCTCTTTGCATAGACACACTTTTTTTAATCAAGCCGATATATTAGATATTGTAAAAAAATCCAATTCTAAAATCGACATTGATGTCAATAAATTTTATGAAACAAAGATAAAAGAACTCTACGGAGATATCGTCAACTATGCAACACTCGCACAAGACAAGATGAATGAAGAGCAGATAAAAATGGCTTATTATTACAAAGTTGCATCCAAGGATATTGTTGAAGCAGTTAAAGAAGTGACGGAGTTGCAAAAAAATATAAATTTGTATCAAAAAAGTAAAAATGAGGTTATCAGAGGCGAATATAATCTTATAAGAGAAAAGATTGCCAACACTCTGGATAAAATTGATGATATCAGAAATGATGTGGACGATATGGACTCTTTAATAAAAGTTAAACAATTAAAAGAGGACATTAAAGGGCTAGATATCATGAAAAATGGAAGAATAGACACTCTTATTAGAAATCATAGTATTACCCCAAAAATGGCGACTTCATTGATAAATGATTCTTCATTCGCTTATGATTTATCAACAAAATTAATAGACGTTGCCGTAACTTTATGGATAACAGATAATGAGATTAAAACTTTAGCAGGAGAGGTGACATGAAAATAGAGGAATTGTTTAAAAAAGCTGAAAAGTTTTTTAAGATAGATTATGATAAACAAGATAAAAAGCAAGAGAAAAAGCAAAAGCTAGACTCTTTACTGGAGAAAAAAATAAATTCTATAAAAGAAAAA
>MNYP01000147.1 GCA_001873135.1 Helicobacteraceae bacterium CG2_30_36_10 | reverse complement strand
CATTTATGAAAGATGTTACACCGTTACCACACAATGGTTGTCGCGCACCTAAGCGTCGTAGAGTTTAAGGAGATTACTGATGGCAAGATATAGAGGTCCAGTAGAAAAAATCGAAAGAAGATTTGGTGTTAGTCTTAACCTTAAAGGTGAGCGTCGTTTAGCAGGGAAATCAGCATTAGAAAAAAGACCTTACGGTCCTGGTCAACATGGTCAACGTCGTAAGAAAGTTTCTGAATACGGTTTACAGTTAAACGAAAAACAAAAAGCGAAATTCATGTATGGTGTTTCTGAGAAACAATTCCGTGCGCTATTCGTTGAGGCAAAAAGAAGAGAGGGTAATACCGGTACAAACCTAATTACTTTAATTGAAAGCAGACTAGATAACGTTGTTTATCGTATGGGTTTTGCTTCAACTCGTCGTTTTGCTCGTCAACTTGTAACTCATGGTCATTTCTTAGTAAATGGCAAAAGAGTTGATATTCCTTCTTACCGTGTAAGTCCTGGTCAGAAAATAGAAGTTCGTGAAGCAAGTAAGAAAAATGTACAAATTGTTCGTGCTATAGAGTTAACTAACCAAACTGGTTTAGCTCCATGGGTAGATATAGATGCTGAAAAAGTTTTTGGTATTTTTACTCGTTTACCAGAGCGTGAAGAAGTTGTTATTCCTGTTGAAGAACGTTTAATCGTTGAACTTTACTCGAAATAGTAATTAAAAAAAGGCGTAAGAATGAAAAAAATTAAAACTACTCCACTTACTCCACAAGAGTTTGAGGTAGAACAAATTAGTGAGAATGAAGCTAACATTATGGCATTTCCTTTTGAAACAGGATATGCTATTTCTTTAGCTCATCCACTTCGCCGTTTTTTATTAAGCAGTTCAGTTGGTTATGCTCCAATAGCTATCAAAATCGAGGGTGCTAAACATGAGTTTGACTCAGTTCGCGGTATGCTTGAAGATATTTCAGACTTTATCTTAAATCTTAAAGAGATTCGCTTTAAGCTTAACGGTAATGCTACTGAAGCAGAAATTAACTATAGCTTTACTGGTCCTTGTACAATTAAAGGCTCAGATTTAAACTGTGAAGAAGTAGAAATTGTTACTCCTAATGCGCATCTTGCAACACTGAATGAAGATTCTACTTTGAGCTTTTCAATTAAAATTGCTCAAGGAATTGGTTATGTAGCAAGTGAAGATACTCATGATGAATTAGAAGATGGTTATATAGCTTTAGATGCTTATTTCACTCCTGTTCGTAGTGCAACTTATAAAATTGAAAATGTACTAGTTGCAGATAATCCTAACTTCGAAAGAGTTATTATTAACATTAGAACTGATGGACAAATTTCTCCACTAGAAGCATTTAGAAATTCATTAGAAGTTATGTATGCACAACTTGCAGTATTTAATAGTGAAATCAGCATCAAAGCTCCTGTAGCAATAGAGAGAGTAGAAGAGAATCCTGATCTCAAAAAATTAACAACAAGTGTTGATAGCTTAGGATTAAGCGCTCGTAGTTTTAACTGTTTAGACCGTTCAAGTATTAAATTGATTGGTGAGATAGTACTTATGAGTACTAATGATCTTAAAAATGTTAAAAACTTGGGTAAAAAATCATATGATGAAATTGTAGATAAAGTACAAGAGTTTGGTTTTGCAGTTGGTGCAGATCTAGCAGATGATGTTGCAATAGCATTAAAAAAGAAAATAGAAGCTAAAGAAGCTTAACAAGAGGATTTACAGATGAGACATCGTCATGGATACCGTAAACTAGGTCGTACAAGCTCACACCGTGCAGCTCTACTTATGAACCTAAGTATTTCGTTAATAGAACATGGTAAAATAGAGACTACTATTGAAAAAGCAAAAGAACTTAGTTCTTATGTTGAAAAACTTATCACAGTTGCTGGTAAGAATGACTCAAATGCTCACAGATCAGTATTTGCAGCGCTTCAAAGTAAAGAAGCAACAAAAAAATTAGTGAATGAAATAGCTCCTAAATATGTTGACCGTCCAGGTGGCTATACAAGAATTAATAGAACTCGTATTCGTCGTGGTGATGCTACTACTATGGCATTTATCGAACTAGTATAAGACTCTACATTTAAAGATTGAAGCTTCGGCTTCACCTTTAAACCTCCCATAATAACCTTCAAAACTATTTCCACATGCCAAACTACTTGAGCATGAATTCATTTTAGATAGGATTAACAAATAATGAGTAATTTCGCATTTGGAACATATAGAATAAGTGATAACAACCCTCAGCATATTGCTAGTTTAAGAGAAGCTGTAGTATCTGGCGTTGCAATGATTGATACTTCATCAAATTACATGGATGGCGGTGCTGAAAGAGCTATCGCTTTAGCTTTAAGTACTTTTGATGATGATACAAAAACTAAGATAGAAATTGTCAGTAAATTCGGTTATATTCAAAATACTAACATGCAGTTACATAAAGAGACCCCTTTTGAGGAGGTCGTTGAATATAGCCAAGATTGTTTTCACTCTATATCTCAGTCATTTATGCACGATCAACTGACTCAATCTCTTCAAAGACTACAGATGAAAAAACTAGATTGTTATTTAATGCATAATCCGGAATACTATCTTTTAGATGCAATCAATAGAGGTATTGATAAAGAGGAGCGATTAGAAGAGATGCAAAAAAGGCTCTTTGATGCTTTTATGGGACTTGAATTAGAAGTCCAAAACGGTAGAATTAGTTCTTATGGCATTAGTTCAAACAGTTTTTCAAAAAAAAGTAATCATGAAGAATTTTTACCTTACGAAGATTTATTGACTTTAGCAAGTGATGCGTGTGCAGAAGTCGGAAATGAAAAGCATAGTTTTTCTACAATAGAACTTCCTATAAATTTACTTGAGCAAGATGGGCTAAAATGTGCTTCATGGGCTAAAGAAAATGGAATAAGAGTTCTTGTAAATAGACCTTTAAATGCACAGTATGAAGGCTTAATGTACAGGCTAGCAGATTATGATGAAAGTATGCAATACGATAATCATTTTAATGAGTTAATGGAAGTGAGTGACAATAAATTATTAAGACCTCTATTTAATCTTTTAGAACAATTAGACGATAATAAGCATAAGTTTGGTTGGATTGGAGATTATGATTCTTTTTTATATTCTCAAATATTACCTCACATAGTAAAGTCTTTAGAAGTTCTTGATGAAGAAAATAAAGAGACAATATTTAGCTTTATAGATCTTTTCTTGCAAGATTATAGAAGTATGGTAGCATATGAGTGTTCTAAAAATACTAGAGTTAAATTTAAAGAGTTACTAAAAGAGTGTCATAGTTCAATTCAAGCGTGTTCATTGAGGTTTTTGATGAATAAAAGTAGTATTGATTATATACTTGTTGGCATGAGAAAACCGAGGTATGTGCATGAAATATTTTCATTGCTAGATTAAAAAAGAAAACCTAGTTATATTTTTTATGACTTGTTAAGCGATTTTGTCATATTTTATGATAATTAAATAAATATATTATACGAAGGATAATAATGATTCCATTTTCTGACGAAGAACTGATGGCTCCGGTTATAAATGTTATAAATAAGGTGCGCCCATCTTTAGCATTAGACGGTGGCGATATCGATTTTATAACAGTGAAAAATTCAAAAGTATATGTTCAGCTCAAAGGTGCATGTATAGGGTGTTCAAGTAGTAGCAGTACGCTAAAATATGGAGTTGAAAGACAACTTCGAATGGATATTCATCCTGAAATTTGTGTTGTAAATGTACCAAGTGGTATGGAAAACGATATAGATAATTTATAAAAAAAGTAAAAATATGAGCACAATAAGTAAATATAAAATATTATCACAAGCAAATGATAGCTTCTCTAAATCAGAATATAAAAGAGCGCTAGAAAAATTTGCTATGGTATTACAAAATTATCCTAATTCCAAAGAGGCATACAACGGAGTGATACTCTCGGAGATGGCGATGAGCGGAGAGGGTGGAGCTGAAGCTCTCTTTGATTACTATGAAATTTTAAAAGAAAATGACAAAGAAGAAGCTGATAATATTATGAATGATATATTGCATGATTTAGATGGAAATCTGGAAAAATTAAGTGAGGTATTTGCTGAACCTTTGCGAAGTAGACTGGAGTTTGAAGATGGAATACTGTATCAAGATTTTAAAGACATCATAGATAGTGGAAAAAGTTTTAAAGAGACTTTTGAAAATATAATGTTTTCAACCCGTGTGATCATTACCAAAAAAGAAGATTTTTTAGATTTTTTAGATAATTTAATCGAAAATGGTTTTGCAGAAATGGCACTGACTTATTTAGAAAGCGCACTGAGCGTTTATCCAAGTGATGCCTTACTGAGAAAACTACTTAAAAAGTTAGCAAAAGGCAAAAAGAATTGAAAATTGAGTTGCCAAATCAGGATTACCTATATGTAAGTGAAAATTCAAAAGATTGTGATGAAAATACTGCCTTTGTATTAACAACCCAAAATGAAAAATACCTTCAAAATGCTAAAGATAACAATGCACATTCAATCGTAAATATTGAAGATATAGCAGAGCTTTTTGGTACAGATAAAATAAAAATTATTGGAATTACCGGCACAAACGGTAAAACTACTACAGCGAGTGCAATATATTCCTTTTTGCTTGATTTAGGTTATAAGGTTGCAATGCAGGGAACTCGCGGACTCTTTATGAATGATGAAGCCGTAGAGGGTAAATCGCTGACCACACCCTCCGTTTTAAACACTTATAAGCATATTTATCAAGCGGTACTAGCTGGATGTGAATATTTCATTATGGAAGTCAGTTCCCATGCCATAGTGCAAAAAAGAGTTGAAGGACTCAATTTTGCACTCAAAATATTAACAAATATTACACAAGACCACTTAGACTATCATAAAACATTAGCTGAGTATATATCTGTTAAAAATAGCTTTTTTCAAGATGCCGGCAAAAAATTAATCAATAAAGATGAATCTAAAGCCTCTTTCAACATAAAAAATACTTTTACTTACGGTATTGAAAATCCTGCAACTTATAGACTGATGGCATATTCACTCAATAATGCTTCAAGCGGGATAATTCAGCATTTTCAGGCAATAGTTCCATTTACAGCCTCTTTACATGGTTTTTTTAATCTTTATAATTTAATGGCAGCCATCGGCGCCGTTCATATCTTAACTGGACGCAAATTAGAAGAAGTAGCTGAAGTTGTAGATAATTTTGCCGGAGTAAGCGGCAGAATGGAACAAGTTTGTGAGAGTCCAAATGTTATTGTTGATTTTGCACACACTCCAGACGGTATGCAGCAAGTTCTAAATGCATTAAAAGAAAAAGAGTTGCTTGTAGTTTTCGGTGCAGGAGGAGACAGAGATAGAATAAAAAGACCAATGATGGGCCGAGTTGCTGCTAGTCTTGCTAAAAAAATTTATATTACCAGTGACAACCCAAGAAATGAAGACCCTGAACTGATAATAGAAGATATTCTGAGTGGAATAGAAGATAAATCAAACGTTACAGTGGAATTAAATAGAAAAAAAGCGATTCAAATGGCACTCAACGATCAAGAAGAGACGCAAGTTGTCGTGATATTAGGAAAAGGCGATGAAGCGTACCAGATAATATATGACCAAAAGTTTCCTTTTGATGATAGAGAAGTTGTAAGAGAACTTTTAAATATTCAATAAGTAAGCTTGTTCTTTTAAGCCTAATCATTAGACTTAAAAAAGTTTAACCTTAGTTCACGGTGTAAATAATAGTTTTAGTCATATTAATATCATTAAATAGTGTTGATGTAATATTCGTATCGCCGGTTGAGACTATCTGCACCGTAGTTAAGCTACCTACTCCTGATACTATGGCACTATTATTAACATCCCAAACTATATTTTTTTCTATAACTTTAGTCTTATTATCTTCAAATGTTGCTGTGGCTAAAAGTTGGTATGTTCCAGTAGCGTTTGCATCTGCGTCAATCATTGATATAGTATAATCATTTAATGTTATTATATTTAGATGAGTGGGTAAACTAGTGATATTCTCATAACTAACGGTAATGTTTGTATCACCGCCATTTCTAGAACCAACCGCAACACTTCCATTAGATACATTGGCGATAGCCGTATCTGAACTTCTCCACGATACAAATGCTGTTGCATCTGCATTTGAGCCATCTTTATAATAAACTGTAGCACTCAGATTAATGTTGTTATCTGTAGAATACATACTCACATTTGACTCATTAATTTTTAAACTCTCAACATCTGTAATAATCTGAGCGTCACTGTTTTCTCCACATGAGATAAAAAAAGTTGCTGTCAGCGCTAAAAAAAAGCTTGTAATTGTTTTCATAAATCTCCCTAAAATCTTACGTTGAAACCCATATAAATCGTATTGGTATTTGATGACAAGCGAATCTTTTCAACGATGGTGTCTATGCTTTCATATGAGATAGCTTTATAATCATATCCAACCTCAAGTTCAAAGTGCTCATTCATTGGTATAAATATTCCCGCACCAAGATTAAACGAACCATAATTGAGTTTAGTTTGAAACTCTCTTTGAATATCCAAAAACCCTGACCCAAAGCCAACCTTAAAAAAAGGATTTACAAAGGTGTTAAAATCAAATGCTTTTACTAACTCAATGTTCATTGCATATTTTTTGCCATCTTGTTTTGAAAATATTTTTGATGTATTATCTATGTAGTCAATAGAAAATTCTATGCCATATGCATCTCTATCGCCATATCCGATTTTTAGTTTTGCCATATTTGATGAACTTTGTGCATCATGGTCTGTGTCAAATTTTTCATTGATATATCCATAACTAGAGCCAATATAGATGCTCGCGTCAGAATACAAAGAAGTAAAAAGTAGTAAGGAAAATATGATTTTTTTCAAGTTTTGAAGTTCCCTCTTAAAGTGTATAATAGTCAAAATTGTATCTTAAAAAGTTACGCAGAAGCTTAAAGTTGTAAACTTATTTTTATGAGTGAGAATTTGTAGATGAATTTTTGCTATAATTGCACCAAAAATCAAGGATTATATTTTATGGGAATTCCTCAACCAGCATTTTACATATTCAAATGTGAGCAGTCAGCTCCTCCGGGTATGCCAAAACCCTCATGTGTAACAGCATCTACACAAGATCTCTTTCAGCATTTAGCACAAGTAATTATGAAAGAGGGAATTATGGGAACAGTTCAACCGATTCGTACTTCTTGTATGAACCGCTGTAACGCCGGTCCAATAATGCTTGTTGAGCCAGGACGCATAATGTATGCCAACCTTACAAAAGAAAAAATAGACCGTATTGTTGCGGAACATATTATTGGTGGAAATGTTGTTGAAGAGTATGTTATTAGTTCTGAACTATGGGATGCGCCAATAACGCCAGCTGAGATGAAAAAGCAGATGGGAAGATAAGGAGACTTTATGACAATAGAGATGCTTTATAGCAAAATTCATCGCGCTACAGTAACTGACGCTAATTTAAATTATGTCGGTTCTATCACTATAGATGTAGAGCTTATGGAAGCTGCTAAGATGAGAGTTGGACAAAAAGTTGAAATACTCAACGTGAACAATGGCGAGCGATTTTCAACTTACATTATTTTGGGCGAACGTGGAAAGAGAGATATCTGCCTTAACGGTGCAGCTGCTAGAAAAGTTCATAAGGGTGATAAAGTAATTATTGTTGCCTATGCAACTTATGATGAAAAAGATTTGCTAGAGTATAAGCCTAAAGTTGTTATTTTAGATGATGATAACAATATAGACCATTTGGCAGAGAACATCTAACAATGTTTGGCAAAATTGGCGATATCGGTAAAATGCTTGAGGGGATGCAAGAGAATGCATCAAAACTTCAATCTGAACTGGAATCTAAAACTTTTAGTGTTAAAAGTGGCGGAGGCTTAGTCAAAGTGAGCATCAACGGCAAAGGTGAAGTAATTGATTTAATAGTTGATGATTCACTGCTTAACGATAAAGCTTCACTCCAAATTTTGCTTATGGGTGCCATAAATGATGCCTATAAAATGGTTCAACAAAATAGTGCTATGGGTATGTTAGGCGGGATAAACCCATTTGGTAGTAAATAGGTGTTAAAGCTATTTTTAGCTCTCAGCTTTGTACTTTTTAATCTTCAAGCTTCTTGCGAGGGTGGATATGACTCTTGTAAACAAAAAATTATCGACTCTAACTCCATTGTAAACCAAACACTTCAAATTCCAGTAAATAACAACAAAAGAGTTATTTTTTCTCTTAAAACTCCACATGCCAAAATACTTAAACACGACCCATTTTTATCTTTATATTTAGTAGAAGAGAAGAGTGGGTTTAAGTATCCTTTTAGAATAAATAATCATCTCTCTTTGGGGCAAGCCTCTGTAGATAAAACAACGGCAATAGAAGGCAAAATAGTTAAAAATCAGATTGGGCTAAATAGTTTTGCCACTTTTAGTGAGCCACTTCATTCACCGGCTTTGCTAACAAATAGCTGCTGCGGTTTAGAAGGTATCGTAACCCCAAGAGGCATCATAGAAAAAGAGTATATTCAAAGGTTTTTAACAACGAAAGATACAGAGTATGCAGATATCGGCATAAGAGTGCAAGATGAAAAAAATCTTGTTGTTGTAGCTGCTGTCGACCCGTTCATGAAAAATAATCCCTTTAAAAAAGATGATTGCATATTATTTTTAGACGGTAAAAAAATATATAACAGCGCTTCTTTGATGAGAGAGATACTCTTTGCTAAAGTTGGATCAGCCCATATAGTAAAAATCAAACGCGGCTCAGAAATATTGGACATTAAAATTACTAGCAAAAAACTATACAGTGGCGGTTATAAAAGTGATACTTTTTTAGAACAATTCGGATGGCTTTTTGATAAAGATTTAAACATTATTAAGATTGACAATAGGGTCAATAATTACGCCCTAAAACTTGGTGATAAACTAATGCAGGTAAATGGAAAAAGCATTAAAAATAAACAAGATATAATAGATAATATTTCAGATTTTGAAGATTATGCATCTTTACTCTTTGAGAGAGAGCATTTTCAGTTTTTTGTACAAATAAATTAGATAACATTCCACATGCAAAAGTTTGAGAATTTCTTATTGGATAATTTACCGGTTTCAAAGAGTATACACCCCAGTTATGAAAAAGCCCTTGGGCAGATGCTTATAGCTGGCGGAAAGAGATTTCGTCCTGCACTTTTACTCGGTGTTGTAAACTCTTATAACTCTCTCTTAGAAGAGGGAGCAATGCATGCGGCTTACGCCATAGAGCTTCTTCATACCTATTCACTTATTCATGATGACCTGCCTGCAATGGACAACTCACCTCTGCGTCGGGGCAAGCCAACACTGCATGTGGAATTTGACGAAGTTACGGCTATTTTAGTCGGAGATGCGCTCAACACTTACTCTTTTGAAGTTTTAAGCAATGCACCATTTTCGGACTACACAAGAGTTGCCCTTATTCGAGAGTTGGCAACTAACGGCGGTTTAAACGGCATGGTTTTAGGTCAGGCAATAGACTGCTACTTTGAAAACAGGCCGCTTCAGGTGGAAGATATAAAATTTCTGCATACAAATAAAACGGCAAAACTTATAGCCGCTTCACTTAAAATGGGTGCCATTATAGTTGGCAAAGAGAAACTAGGTGAGAAACTTTATGACTTTGGTATAAAAGTTGGTCTTTTGTTTCAAATTCAAGATGATATTTTGGATGTTACACAGAGCTCAGAAGAGGCTGGAAAACTTACAAATAACGATGAAGAAAAAAATAGTTTTGTAACTATTTTAGGTTTAGAAAAAGCTATAGGCGAAGCTGATATTCTAGCCCAAGAGCTTCTTGAAGAGTTAGAGAGTTTTGATAAGAATTTACAATACGAACTCTCACCGCTTCTTACACAATATATAAATAGGCATAAAACAAAAAACTAAAATAAGGTAAATATAATATGAGTAATGTAATGCGTCAAAAGATGGCAAATAGTATAAGATTTTTAGCAGCAGATATGGTTCAGCGTGCTTCTTCAGGTCACCCAGGTGCTCCAATGGGTCTAGCAGACGTCGCAGTAGTTTTAAGCGAACATTTAAATCATAATCCTAAAAATCCTCATTGGCTCAATCGCGACAGATTAGTTTTCTCAGGCGGACATGCGACAGGTCTTATCTACTCACTTTACTATCTTTGGGGATACGGCTTAGAGATTAGTGACTTGAAAAACTTCCGTCAGCTAGACTCTAAAACTCCCGGTCATCCGGAGTATGGACATACTGAAGGTATTGAAATTACTACAGGTCCCTTAGGTCAAGGTATTGCCAATGCTGTCGGTTTTTCAATGGCTTCAAAATTTGTCGGCGCTCAGGTAAACTCTGAAACGGCTCTACTAATTGATCATAAGGTTTACTGTTTATGCGGCGACGGCGATTTAGAAGAGGGCATAAGCTATGAAGCCAGCTCTCTTGCAGGACATAATAAACTTGATAACCTTATCCTTATTTACGATTCAAACCGTATTACTATCGAAGGTTCAACAGATTTAAGCATAAGTGAAAATATCCGTGGTCGTTTCGAGTCCCAAGGCTGGGATGTTCTAGAGTGTGATGGTCATGATTTTGATGAGATTGACGTTTGTCTAACAACTGCAAAAGCAAACAAAAAACCTACAATTATCATAGCAAACACTCTTATCGCAAAATGTGCAGGTAAACTTGAAGGTTCTCATCACGCTCACGGAGCACCACTTGGAACTGAGATAATTGCCGAGGCAAAGACGGCATGTGGATTTGATGCGACAAAAAGTTTTCATGTCGATGAAGATGTTTTGACAAGATTTAGATGTGCCGTTGAAGAGGGTGATTTTTTAGAGCGAGAGTGGATTCACAGACAAAAAACGCTTCCTTTAATGGAACAAAATGAAGCTTTAAAAGCTTTACAAAATCCTGATTTTTCCCAAATAAATTACCCGACATTTGATAAAGCGGACGCTACAAGAAATACTAACGGTAAAATTATGAACGCTATTGCTAAGGGTCTTCCAAGCTTTTTAGGCGGTTCAGCCGATTTGGCACCCTCAAATAAAACAAGCCTTAACGACATGGGCGTTTACCCAAAGGGTAGAAATATCTACTTCGGTATTCGTGAACATGCTATGGCTTCGATTGTCAATGCAATGGCTCTTTATGGTCCGTTGATGCCGTTTTCAGCTACATTTTTTGTCTTTTCAGACTACCTAAAACCAGCAGCTCGAATTGCCGCATTAGCAGGAATTCAGCAGTTTTTCATCTGGACACATGACAGTATCGGTGTAGGCGAAGATGGACCGACACATCAGCCTATCGAGCATTTAAGCCAGTTTCGCGCGTTGCCAAACTTTTATGTTTGGAGACCGGCGGACGGTGCAGAAAATGTCATAGCATGGAAAGTAGCCCTAAATATGAGCAAATCTCCATCAGCTTTTGTCTGTTCACGCCAAAATCTCGCACTCCTTCCACATGCCGTAATAGGTGATGCAAGCAGAGGCGGTTATCTTTTAGCTCGTGATGAAAATGCGACTCTAACGCTTATGGCATCGGGTTCAGAGGTTGAGTTGGCACTCAAAGTAAAAGAGGCGCTTAACGCCAAAGGTACTCAAGTTGATGTTGTTTCAGTTCCTTGTTATGACCTTTTTATAGAACAAGACAAAGCCTATATTGGCTCTATTATCAAGCCTCAAAATAAAAAAATAGCCATAGAAGCCGCTCGCGGTTTAGAGTGGTATAAATTGGCAGATGAAGTAATCGCGATGGAGAGTTTCGGCGCTTCAGCTCCGGCGGAGAAACTATTTGAGAAGTTCGGTTTTACGGTAGAGAGCATTTTAGAAAAAATATAATAGCTTTTATTTCCACATGCCAAGATTAGTTGGCATGTGGAAATCTTAGCAAATAGGTGTTATATGCAAACAACAGAATCTATCGACAAACTTATAAACGAAAAAATGGCGGTTATGCTCTATTTTTCAGCTCCAACTTGTGGTGTTTGCCATGCATTAAAACCAAAGTTATTAGAAGCTATTGAGAAAAATTTTTCTGAGTTTGAGATAATAAGCATAGATATTTCCACATGCCAAGATGTCGCCACACACTACAGCGTTTTTGCAATTCCTACGGTTTTGGTTTTTTTAGACGCAAAAGAGTTTGTAAGAAAATCCCGTCACATGAGCATAAATGAAGTCATTAATGAAATAAAACGACCTTACGAGATAATGAGTTCTTAAGAGCCTATAAAAAACCTAAAACCCAAACCCCGACAAATATAAAACCCAAAAACGTAAAAGAAGAGACAAAGACCAAGGCTGTGACAACTCTTGGTGAACACTCATAAAGTGAGGCTAAATTTACATTTGCTATGGCTAGAGGCATCATAAGTTCTATAAAAATAATCCCTTTTATCATTGAATCAAGCTCGATGTTGTAGAGAACTAAAAAAGTGATACCTGGAAGCAAAAGAAACTTTATGCTCATAACCCAAATGGTTAAAGTCTTGCTTATCTCTTTTATTTTTGTCCCATAAAGATAAATTCCAAACAAAAAAAGCTGCATTGTCATAGAAGCGTAGGCTCCCATCATGAGAGTGTTTTTTATAATCTGCGAAGGCTCGTAATGGTTTACACTTAAAATAATGGCAATAATCGCCGCCCATAAAATAGGAAGTTTTACTATGTTTATGAGTGAAGTTTTAGCGTCAAAACTCCCGCGTGAATAGTAATAAACCCCGAGAGTATAAACCACAAAAACGTTTACAAGATTGACAACCGTGGTGTAGGGAATAGACTCTTCTCCAAAGATGGCGATGTTTATAGGAATGCCGAGGTTCCCCGTATTTCCGATGATAGCAGCAACAGTGGCGATGGAGTACTCTTTTTTATCAGCAAAAAGTTTTTTGGTTAGCAGTGCCGAAACAACGACTACAACCGCGACTATAAGCAAATAGATACTCGGAGCGTAGAGCAGAGTGACGTCAATTGGGCGAAGCAAAAGCCCCCAAAAGGTAAGAAAAACCTGTAAGAAATAAACATTAATAAGCGTAATAGTTTTGTCGTCAATCTGTTCTTTAAAGCTCATTTTCGCAACAAAGCCCAGAACTATAAAAATGTAGATGCTTATAACCGAAAATAGTATGGAAGTCATACTGGGATTATACCATTTGCTACGCATAATCATTGCTACATTCATTTTATTTTAATTATGTTTGAAATATAAAATAGTGGGAATACCCTTTTTTGCTACTGGAGCTGTGTTGAGCACACGTTTGAGACTTTCTTTGCTCTTATTTTAACGGCTGACTTTGCTCATTGATTTGAAAGCTTTGTTTGATTTTTATCATTTCATATACTGAGACTTCTGGCATAGCTTCTTCTATTATAATGTCAGTATTTTGATATTTTCCTTTCATTATTTCTATATCTTTATAACCCTTAGGTTTTACCTCACTCATTGTTATGTTTATAGCTCCGGCCCACATTAGGGCGATTACAAACCAAACAGTTTTTTTGGCGCCCGCATAAACCCCGACAAAGTGAAAGATTAAACTTAGAACAACAGCAACAATCAATATAATAGTAAGACTCATAAACTAACCTTTTCTACTCTAGGCTCCATAGCAACACCTGTGTCCTTAATCATCATATCTCCAAATAGTTTAACACCTAATGTTCCAAGTAGCATAAATAATATTACCACGAAAAGAAATATAAATGCCAAGGAGTATCTTTTTAACATTTCCAACATTTATTCAGTTGGATTTTTTGGTGCTATTGGTGAATAATCAATACATCTAGAAGTATGAAAGTCACGTGTATGGTTGTCGGAGGTAAAGTAATCACCTTTTAGCCTCCACTCAAGTTCTTTTGAAATTAGTACTGACCGGGATATAGTTCTGTTCATCTTATTTTCACAAATAATTGTACCACCTTCGTTAAAAATCTCCTTTACCCCATCTATACGTGTAGTTGTTACGAAAAAGTGAAGAAGAATCATTGTAGCAAAAAGCATAGAAACGCTTATCATTCCCCTTGAAAATGCAACCTTAGGCATAAAGTCTCTTGTAGTTACAAATGCGGTCACGACTAAAAAAAAGATTGCTATTACGATGTATGCAATCTCTAATTCAAAAAAAAGTTCCATAAATATTCCTTATTTGTTAAATTCATTGTATAAAGTGTACCTTATTTTTTATTTATTTACCATATTTGTCTTCCCACTCTCTAGCTGCAGGTGTAAAATACTCTATTCTTACTTTTTTAAATTCTCTTGATGAATATAAAGGCATGTGTGATCTGCTTGGAATCTCTTTTGCCATCTCGTCAATTATAGAGTTTGTCTCCTCAGTAGTCTTGCCGTGAACCATAGTAAATAAATTGTATGGCCAATTTTCATATTTTGGACGTAAATAACAGTGACTAACTGCAGAAAAAGCAGCTGCCTTTTCGCCAATCTCTTTACCATTGTCTTCATCTACTTCCCATACCACCATAGCGTTTGCGTTGAAACCGGCTTTTCTATGGTTTAAGATAGAGGCAAATCTACGCATAATTCCAGCCTCTTGTAGTTCATTTAAAATATTAAAAAATGTATCATAATCTATACTCAACTTTTCAATTATTTCAGCAAAAGGCTCCCTTACCATATTAATGTCGTATTGGGCTAATCTAATAACCTCATGGTGTAAAGAAGTGAGTTTTACATCTTTATGAATAACTTTTTTTACACTCTCCTTTTTACTGTCATTGCCGGTAACATTAAGCTTTACATTAATTTTAAAAAGTTTAAGAGTAGGAAGCATTATATAACTATCCGCTTGTGCCATCTCAGCGATAATATCAACTGTTTTTTCTAGTCCAAGTTTACTATCTGGAGGAACACCAAGTGTGAACCAAATATTAAAATCGTGATTGCGTTCATAATTATGAGAGATGCCTGGATGTGAGTTTATAATGTCAACAGCTTTTTTCATATTTTCTTCGGCTACTTTAAATGCAACTAGTGAAGATTCGTAACCGAGTCTTCTTGTATCAAAAATTGCCGAAGTTTGTCTGATTATTCCATCATTTTTTTCTTTTTGAAGTATATCTAAAACCTCATCTTCCCTTATTCCAAGTTCTTCAGCAATAACCTGAAAAGGTTTTGCAACTAAAGGAAATTTTTTTTGTATTCTTGAAAGTATTTCATTTTTCATATTAATAGCGTCCTATTTGTTTATTAACAGTTAAATTTTATTCTATTTGCCACTTTAATTTATTGACCTTAATCAATTGTTGAGTGTTTAGTTTAAGATATTATTTTCCTTGTTAAGGTAAGAGACTATAAATTGCTTCAAACTCTAAGCAAACCCTTAAATAGTAGACAAACTGCTTGTTATTTGGCAATTTATGCTATTATTTTATTTATATAGTTTTATCATTAGAATATTTTAGAAGGTCTTGAGTGGGTTATTTTCCAGCTTTTATAAAACTTGACAATAAAAAAGTACTTATTGTTGGGGGTGGATGTATTGCTTATGAAAAACTTAATCATTTACTGGATTTCACAAAAGATATATGTCTCATTGCATCTGACTTCTCTGATAAAATGATGCACAGAATCGAGATAGAAAATTTGCAGTATGAAAAGCGTATTTATGTGAAAGGTGATATAGTGTCATACGCAGTTGTCGTTGTTGCAGTTGATGATATATCGCTTCAAGCTGAAATATTTAATGAATCAAGACTCTATTCTTGCCTCTGTAATGCAGTTGATTCCGTAGAGTATTGTGATTTTATATTTCCTTCTTATGTAAAAAAAGATGATTTGATTATTGCTATATCCACCTCAGGGGCTTCTCCTGCAATGGCTAAGCATTTAAAAAAATATTTGCAAAACCTTATTCCCGAAGGAATATCTGGATTTTTACAAGAGATGAAAGAACTGAGAAGAACGCTCCCAAAAGGGAATGAGAGAATGAAAATGCTTGACAAAAAAGCAGAGAATTATATAAAAAATTGGAGAAATAATGAATCCTAAAAAAGGTATCTTAATTGGACTTTTGTTTGCATTTTTGGTTATGGGCATCCTTTCGATGCAAAGAGCTATGCCTGAAGAAAAAAATGAAAGAATCTACAAGGCAGTGAAGATATATAGCCCATATACACTGGAAAAAAGAATTGGTGGCTTGACTATCATAAATACTCAAACAGGAGATAAAGAGAAGCCAAGTGCTGCTGATGTTCTGCTTCGTTTAGATGAACTTGATAAAGAGTGGGGCAAATCCCATCTTCAAGTTATCGACAAAAGTCTTATAGTTCTTGGTGAGAACAATCAAACTATTGTTAAAATATTTATTGAAACAGAAAATGAGAGAGCTTTTATAAAAAGTTTTTATGGCATTTAATCTTTTAGTTTTAAAGAAAAAAAGATAGAAGATAACAAT
This sequence comes from Helicobacteraceae bacterium CG2_30_36_10, assembly GCA_001873135.1. Classification (GTDB taxonomy): domain Bacteria; phylum Campylobacterota; class Campylobacteria; order Campylobacterales; family Sulfurimonadaceae; genus Sulfurimonas. The sequence goes on along the minus strand of MNYP01000147.1, from coordinate 33,098 downwards.
ATTACTATGGTTATGGAGTAAAGCGTGGAGTAGTTTATAAACTGTAGAATTGCTCCTCCGATAATAGAAAAGAATAATCCAAATGATACTATATTCATCTGCAAAGCTACGTAGACAGGTCTTTTTTCTGGTGGTGCCAATGCTAGAATAAGGTTTCCAGATGCAATGCGGTTGCCGTCAATTGCCCCTCCAACAAGAAAAAATAGCAATATGTACTCGTAAATTGTCGAAGCATTAAAGGCTATTACTATGGCTACAATATGTGTAAAGATAGCTATATTAGCAGTTAGTTTGTTAAGCCCTTTAAAGCTAAGTTTTCCCCACAAAAAATTACTCAACATAGCCCCTATCATCTGTGATGTGATTAAAGTACCAATTGCGGTTCCATCAAGGTTTATCTTTTGCTGTGCATCGAGAATTATAAAAGGCAAAGAGATAAGATATCCGTAAGCCAATAAAAATGTGCTGATCTGAATTTGTAAATCTTTGTCACTTTTAAGCAGTATCCACGAGTTATGTAGAAATTTTTTAAAGGAGTTCTCTTTTTGTGTAACATTTACTTTGAGAGGTTCATCTACCGTTGCAAATGCGAGATACCCAAGACTCATAATAAATGAACTAATTATAAATAGATATCCGTAACTGTATGGTGCTTCAAAGCTTTCTAAAATTACGGCAGTCAAAGCACCGCTTACAAGTCCGCCCAATGCACTGAAGAATTGTCGGTAAGACATTGTTTTTCCACGAAATTTATGAGAAAAAATTTTAGCTATTATATCTTTAAAATAGATAGCTCCAAAGCCGGCACTAAAAGAAAAAACGAACAAACCAAGACCCATAGAAACAAGTGTTAGGTTAGGATAGTTGTCACCAAACAATATAATGGCAATACCGATAGAGAACCATGCAAGAAATCTGATAATAAAAATACGGCGAAGATATGGAAGCATAAGTTGATAGCTTTGTGCCTGAAAGGCAGCAAAAAGCTGTACAATAATTGCTCCACCGCGAAGCAGAGCAGCGAAGAAGCCGATAAGTAACGAACTTCCTCCAAAGTAGTTTACAATAAGGGGTAAAACAGTTGATGGTTCAGCTATAGTAGTTCCAACTGATAGGAAAAATCCATGTAAAATATTTCTTACATGATTTGAGTATTTATCCATTTAACATTTCGAAAGCTTCATTAATATTTTTTGCTCTATCGGTTACAAAAAGAAAAATTGCTGCATTTAATTTAGCTAATTTCATGTATTCATCGGATGGATTACTTAGTTGATAAAGAGATTCTTCCACAGTGATTTTATCCCAAGATCTTTGATAGCTGATTCCATAATATTCTGGATCGATTATAAACTCTTCTGTGCCCTTTGCATCAGCAATCCATAAGCGGCCTTTACTGAAAAGTTCAGGAGTTCCTTCATTTCCCTGAATAAGTGCAAACTTTTTATATCTGTCTGAATAAATTTCTACATATTTTTGTACATATGGCTTATGAAATACGCCAGTGATGCCATACTCGCTGTTTGCAATACGAGGCATCTTTTCAATAGTATTAAGTCCGGTACGAAGACCCAAACGCATTCTGAGTTCAGTTAAATTATGTAATTCTTTAAAAAAATAAGCTCTATCAAAATAGTTTACATTGGAGCTTAGTTCTATATTAGTGCAAATATCTTTGACGGTAATGCCACTTTTTGCGGGTTGCAAATCGTCTCCAATAACAACTAAGCTTAAGTTAAAATCCTTAAGAACCTTCGCAACAAGCGGAAATATATATGGATTATTTGTTTTACCGTCAAAGGGATACCCAAGTTCAAGAGAGTTTTCAATAGTTTGAGGAGAGATGTAAGAGTCGCATGCCGCAATGGCACCTTTGAACTCTTCAGTAGTCTCAGGTTTTAGTCTCCACCCAAGTAAAAATGCAGAGATTTGCTCGCTATGAGCACTTCTGTCAAGAATCTGATGCATCATATCTTTGCTTTCCTCAAAGCTTAAGTCTCTATTTGCCTTTATCCCTGTACCTACAGCATGTATATATTTGTGAAAATCCATTTGTTACTCTTTATTTTTTAAGATATATAAGTGTATCAAAAATAAATAAAAGTAATAGCATTTACTTATATTAATTTCATATTAAGCAAGAGATGGGTATATTACTCGTTCTTTAAAATTTGAGGAAAGGAGCCAATTGAAAGAGTTAAAACAATGTTCTTTTTTTGAGAATTTAAATGATCAGCAATTGGAGCTTCTAAGCTCATTTGCACTCAAAAAAAGCTACGAGAAAGATTCGATTCTATTTTATGAAAAAGATGAGCCAACCTCTATAATACTTCTGATAGAGGGAATTCTAAAAGTGTATAAAACCGATTCAAAAAATAATGAGATTATTATGCATAGGTTTACTCCTGTAACCATGGTTGCAGAGATGGTACTTTTGGAGGGGATTGCTTATCCTGCATCTGGAGCATTTGAAACAAGCGGAACCATTATAGAGATAAATTTTGAAAGATTCAAAAAAGAGTTTTTTAATGATCCGGAAATTTCACTTATGTTTTTCAAGTCGCTTTCAAAAAAAATAAAATATCTTGAAAATGTTATCTCCTTAAATGTAGTTTTAGATTCAACGGCAAGACTTGCGAAATTTATTTCTGATGAGAGAACTGAAGTGTCTACACTGAAGCATTATAACCTTGCAAAACAACTACATATGACACCTGAAACACTATCTAGAACTTTCAAAAAACTTGTAATGCTTGGTTTGTTGGAAAAAGAATCAAATGGATATAAAATTAAAAATAAAAAAGGTTTAAAAATACTTTTTGAGCCATAAAATCCAATTTAACCGCAAAACAACTCAGTAGCTTAAAAGAATTTTTAAAAATATCTAAATCTATATTTTAGCCAATAATTACTATTTTAACGCATCTTTTAATGCATCTTCTAAATCACTATCTGAGGGAGAGAGAAAAAAAGATGATTTATTAAATTTAACGGTTACCGATTTAGTATCGTCCCCATCTACTTTTTCAGCTATTAGAGTATCGTTTTTAAATTCAGTCATAATCCAACCATTTTTTTTACCTGTTTCTCGGATAATTTTATGAACATTATCTTGTGTTAGGTTTTTACGGCTTATATTTTCTGTATAAGACTCCGGGGATTGGTTCGTGGCTGAACAGGCAGCAAATGTGAACATAGTAAAGATTGAGACTATGCTTAATGGTATGAGATTTTTCATGAGAATCCTTTTTATTGCTTAAAATACAAAAATAAAATTAAGCGTAGTATAATTAATAAAGTTTATTTATTTATTGATATTAATCATTATATGATTTTAATTATGTAGGTATAATTGTTCATTTAGAGGATGATGATGAATGATTTTATAATAATTTTAGTAATGACTTTTCCTATGTTTCTGTTTACAATATTGCCAGGAATAAAACTAGCTAACTATTTTGAAGAGAAATATAATATTGAAGAATCAAAGAAAAGGTTTATTATGGTAAGTGTTACCTTCTTAACTGCTCTTATTTTCTCTACTCTTTTACATTATTTATAGGGTTTGAAATATGAATAAATTCATTTTGATTTTGATTTTAGCAGTATACATGCAAGCTTCTCAAAGTGCTTTGGATGCTTTCAAAAATAAAGAATATGACAAGGCATATGAACTATATAAGGTTGATGCAACCAGAGGAGATAGTGTCGCACAAAATGCACTTAGCTATCTTTACTTTAATGGTATTGGAATTTCAAAAGATATTAAAAAAGGGGTCTACTGGCTAAAAAAGTCTGCTCACAATATGGATGCTACTGCTCAATATGACTTAGCTATGATGTATTTAAGTGGACACTATGTTAAGCAAGATTTAAATTTGGCATTTACATGGTTGGGAAGCTCAGCGGACTTGGGTAATGCGAATGCTCAGTATAATTTAGCACTTATGTATTACAAGGGTGATTTTACCGATCAAAATGTAACTAAAGCAGCTGAACTTTTGGAGAGTGCCGCTTTGCAGGCTCATCAAGGAGCAATTAAAAATATTGGTATTGTTTATATGCAGCTTATTAAATTTGACAAAGCCCTTAAGTGGCTGAAAATTAATGCTCAAAGCGGAGATACAAACTCTTACTATCTTTTAGCAGAAGTTTATTGCAATCAAGAGAATTTTTCAGAAGCTAAAACATTTGCTAAAAAATCAATTGATAGCGGAAATGTTTATGCAAAAAAACTCTGGGATAAGTACGAACTCTCGAAATATTAATCTTAGAGGTACTCTTTAAGTCTCGAACCACTTTAGCTGTTCTCTTAATTTAACAACTTGACCTACAACAATAAGTGCTGGTGTCGGGACATCTTTAGCCTTATCAACTATATCTTCAAGAGTTCCTACGACTACTATTTGATCTTTTGTTGTCCCTTTTGAGATGACTGCAATAGGGTAGTTGCTAGGCTTTCCAATTTCAATAAGCTTTTTACTTATTTTTGAAAGATTATGCAGACTCATTAAAAACACAATTGTATCGTCTGTTTTATAGTTTTCCCATGGAATTTGAGATGTTTTTTTGCTTGGTGATTCATGACCTGTTACAACTCTAAAGCTAGCGGCTATTCCTCGGTGTGTTACCGGTATGCCAGCATAAGCAGGAGCACTTACTGCAGATGTGATGCCAGGAATAATCTCAAATCTTACTCCTCTCTCTTGTAGATAAGCTGCTTCCTCACCACCTCTACCAAACACAAAAGGGTCACCCCCTTTTAATCTGACCACGTTTTCATATTTTAAAGAGTTTTGGTAAATAGTCTCATTTATATCATCTTGAGGCATAATATGTCGACCGTCCTCTTTGCCTACATAGACAAATTCACAACCATTTTTTGACATTTTTAGAATCTCAGGATTAGCAAGTCGGTCATATATGATAACATCAGCCTCTTTTATAACTCTGTACGCTTTGAGCGTTAAAAGCTCAATATCACCCGGACCGGCACCGGTTAAGTAAACTTTACTCATTCTTTTACTTCTTCATATATAAAGATGCCTGAGGGCTTTTTAATTTGAAATATTTCACGGGAGAGGTACCACTCTTTTGTGTTTAGAACAGCAATCTTATTTGTATCGTTTACTGAGATATATAGGTTTGGCTTGTTTTTTGACCATCTTAGATGAAGAACTTTTCCATCAAAGTTAAACCTTTTAACAACCTCTAAAGTTCTTGTATCTATTATTTGGATAATAGGAAATTTTTCGCCACTGAAAGTGACTGCTAAATATTTTTGATCAGGAGAGAGTGCGGTAAAGACAGGGAGTCCCTCGGTCGCGATAGCTTTTACGAATTTAAAATCAGGTGTGTAGACTAGCACTTTGTTGTTCCCAACCGCTGGCATAAAAACATAGCCGCCGCCGATACTCCAAAAACCAAAATGGGGTACTTTTAGAACGGGTTTTCTATCTTCGAGTAAAATTTTTATTTTTGAGTAAGTCATTGTGTCTAAATCTACTACTCCAAAATATTCACTCTGAAAAAAACCGACAATAAAGTTGTTGTCTTTAATCATCGCATCAAAAGGCATAACCCCAACATCCTCAAACTCTTTATATACTACAAAGTTAGGAACACCGTTACCACCATTTTTATCTTTTAAAATAGTAATTTTATCGTTGTCCATTTGTGAAAATATCAGATAATCTTTATAGATTTTTATTCCGACATTTTTAGAACCTGTTTCAAACGACTGAATTGGGTTTAAATCTCTATCTAATATATCTACACTTTTTTTGGCGTAGTTTGCAACAGCAAGAAAATTTTTACTTATTGTAAATCCGATAGCACTATCACTCGTCTTGTACTCTTTCAAAATTATCTCTTTTTCAGGGTCAAACTTTATTACATAACCGTCACGGCTGATTACATAACCATCTTTGCCGTCAAATTTTACGACACCGTGGTTCATGTTGTGCATACCAGAAATATGACTTTTTGGCATACCTTTTTCAATCACGGCAAGAGAAGAGTTTTCTCTCTCAACCACAAAGATTTTTTCATCTGTGTTTAACAAATGCGGGGTAACACTTTGAGCATGTACACTTATAAAAAGTGACACCACTAAAGTTGTGCCTAAAAAAATTTGTTTAATCATTGTTTTTCCTTTCTTGTTTAGTTAAGTAACACGATGGATCTTCACTCCATAAATCACCTGTAATAGCGTGTGCACGAGGACGTGAACCACCATTACATATATCTATCTGTTCACAATCGCTGCATATTCCACTTACGTGTGTTCTTGGGTGGATTCTGAGTTGATTAAGTAGTTCACTATTCTTCCAAATTTCTCCAAAATCCTGTTCTATGATGTTTCCAACACTCAGCGGAAAAAATGGGTCTGGCTTTACATCGCCCTCGCTGTTAATGTTTACAAGTTTACGCCCTGCAGAGTTTCCTCCCCAACTAACTAATCGTTTTCTCATTATCTCTTTTAGCTCAGGATATTTTGATGCAAATTTTTTAAGAAATAGTATTGCATCCATCTCCATATTTCCAGTCACAATTTCAATATCTCTACCTGTTTCATAGTAATCAAATGCTTTATTTAAAATAAACTCTACAGCTTTTCTTCTTTGTTCTTTTGTCAAATCCATTTCAAGATTATCTAAACCACGACCGGAATAAACAAGATGAGATATATATATTTTAGGTATATTATGCTTCTCAGCTAATTCAAAGATATACTCTAATGAGTCTATAGTCTCTTTAGTCATAGTAAAACGAATACCGACTTTTGCTCCTGTAGCGTTTGCAAGAAGTACTGCTTTGAGTGTCTCTCTGAATGCACCTTTGAGACCACGGAAGTGGTCATGAGTTTCTTCGTTACCGTCAATACTTACTCCAACATAGTTAAAGGTGTCAACAATCTTTTGTATGTTACCTTTGGTAAAGTACAGACCATTACTTGAAAGGTAAGTAATAATTCCATTATTTTTACAAAAATCTGCAATCTCAAATAAGTCTTTTCTTGTTAGTGGTTCTCCACCTGAGAATATAATAAACTTTATACCGCTAGTTTTCATCTCTAAAATAGTTTTTTTAATCTGCTGGGTTGTAAGTGTGTCAACTTCATCCAAAGTTGATTTTGAGTAACAGTGCATACATGAAAGGTTGCATCTGTTAGTAAAGTTCCATATTGCAATAGAACCGTCTAAAACTCTTTGCGGTTTATTCTCAACAACGGAAGTGATAAGATTTGTCAGTCTAAACATTATTGTCCTTTATAAGAGAGAATGTAGTCACTAAGTGCATCAATCTCTCCCTCTTTAAGTTTTAATTGTGTCATAACAGTTCTTTTGTAGCCGAATGCTTTATACATAGCCTTAGGCTCGATTATATAGGCTACTATTTCCTCTTTTGTACGCTTAGAGGCTATCTCTGTAAAAGAAGGTCCAAATGCTACGGCAGTCTGATGATGGCAACCCCAGCAATACGTTTGGAAAACTTCTTTTCCTTCAAAAACTTGTTTTGTCTCTAACTCCTGTGCGTTTAAGAATGAGCAAAGAACAGTTAGCATAAGAATTTTTATTTTCATATTCCCTTCTTTGTTTTTACGCATTTTAGCAGAAATATAGTTTATAAAATTCAAAAAAAATGTGTATTTTACAAATTATATTTGTCTCCTCACAAGGAGGAGAAATTACAGGTTATGCACCTGGAACTGTTTGTCTATGTTCAATAGAATAAGTGAAAGTAGGGGTTGTTAAACCTGTGATGTATTTAACAAATTTACCGGTTTCTGCTTCATAGATACCGATACGACCCGCATTCCACTCTGAAATCATAGTCCAGAGACCGTGGTTAGCTGGTTCGGCGTGCAAGATACGAGGAACAATAGCTTCGCCTTTTTCATTTTTTACTGTAGGCACTTTCCATGTGTAAAGTGCTTTGTGACTTACTGGGTCAGTAATAGTACCTTCAGTAATTCCAACAGTAAGAATTCTGTCTACTTCAAGCGTTTGCTTATTGATTAAGTGAATCTTGTTCCAATTTGCTTCTCCGCCAAGAACATTGTCAGCCCAAAGAAAAGGTGTATGTTCACTTGTTCCAATGAATAATCCGCCGCCGCCAGTTGGAATTTGACGAATAACATCAAAATTATCATCCCAAATAGTAACTTGGCCAAGATTCATATTTACAGTAGCTCCGAGTTGTTGGCCCAAATGTTCATTAAACCATGAAGAACCCTGACCTGGATGCGGCTTAGCTGATGGACCTGTATAAATTTTAGCAACTAAAGATTTAGTTTTAAAATCAACAACACCCATTACATCGCTTCCTTGAGACGCTTGAAAGAGATATCTACCGATCTCTTTTCCTTCGTTTAAGAAACCATCATGTAAAATCTTTCCAATATTTGGAATATCTCCAACGATTGGATAGTCTGGTTTAGAATAATCTACAATATAAACATGTCCGGCATCTTTTAGAGCAAACGCTATATATGGACCATACGGAGTATCATAAATACCCGCCACACGTGAAGAACCAATATTTCCCTCAGTGTCAATAACACTTGAAGTTGGGTACACTTTTAATGGTTCAAGTGTCATGGCATCCATAAGTACTGCACCACCTGGCACATAGTTTCCGGCCATCAAATATTTACCATCTGGTGAAACTGCTAGCCCTCGTGAGTCGGAACCGACTTGACACTCTGCAACTTTTTGTTGTCCTGGAGTATTTAAGTCAAACATTGTAACAAGACCTGAGCGAGATATAGAGTAAGCGTAGCGTGGTTGACGTTTATTGGTTACTGTTACATGCACTGCAAAACCTGCTGGGTGTCTTGATAATACTTTCCCGTTTGTCCCATCAATAAACACAACTCTTGCAGCATCTCTTTCAGTGACAAAACAGATATCAGTGTTTTTCTTCACATCTACAGCATGCGGATATTTACTAAACAATTCCATTCTATCATGTAAAGGTTTCCATCCATCTTTAACTGCTGTTAACGTGAGCTGATCAATTTTTCTACCTTTAAAATGCTGAAGATAATCAACCATTTTATCAGCATCTTCTTTAGTAAATTTGTTTTTAAATTGAGGCATAGCAGTACCGGCTCTACCATTCAAAATAGTTTCAGACAATGTGTAAGCGTTTTTGTCCGCAATAACTTTTTGACGTAAGTCAGAACCAACTCCACCTTCATGGTTTGGACCGTGACAGCCTTGACACTCTTTTTCAAACATCTCTTCCACGTTCATGCTGGATGTACCTGCGAATAGACCTGATGATACTACTGCTAATGCAGCAACTGAAATAACTAATTTTTTCAATTTCATTTTATTGCCCTCCTATTTGAGTTAAAGATAAAGGAACCCGAAGGTTCCCTACTATTTTTCGTTTTCTAAACGTTTTTTCTCTTGTTTATAAATCCAAATCATTGGAAGAATAATCACAGTGTGAAGAAAAATTGTTAAAGTTAGTGGACCTTGATTTAACCAAGCAAAAAAGCTTGGAACTACATCTACCATAGGTTCAAACATAATATATATCCTCCTTATCTTTCATGTACTGGATTTTTACCAGTAGTTAACAGGTCTTTAGCAAGTAAAAGAAATCCTAAAAATGTAACAAAGCCCATTAGAAGTCTCCAATCCATTGCTTGTGAAAACCACATACCGCTCTGACCATCAAAGTAACCTGCCCAAGTTGCACCCATTTGTGCACGAGAAACAAGAACTTGAACATATCCGGCAAGAGTAAGGGCAACAGTCATACCAAGAACACCACCGGCAATCATACTTACAGCCCATATAGATGTTTTAGTACTTCTGAGAACCTTGATTCCATTAGTACCTTGTACAGCCAGATACATCATACCAATTAAAATTGTCGCATATGCACCAAAGAAAGCTAAGTGACCATGTGCCGACGTGAACTGTGTTCCGTGTGTGTATAGATTTACCTGTGGCATTGTATGGAAGAATCCCCAAACGCCTGCACCTAAAAAGTTACCAAATGCATTGAGCACGAACCATGTAAATGCAGGTTTATTGTTTATAACTGAAGTCTTTTTACCAAGCGCTTCTTGTGCACCTTGAGTTTTCCCCCAGTCGTATAAAACATGGATAAACATGGCGACAAGCGGTAATGGCTCTAGTGCTGAAAAGAGTGCACCGATTTCCCACCAGTACTCAGGTGTTCCAATCCAAAAGTAGTGGTGACCCATACCAAGAATTCCTGAACCAAAAAGCATTGCTACTTCTATCCATAACCACATCTCAACTACTTTGCGATGAGCGCCGATCATTGTAATCAAGCCATAAGCAGCAAGAGCTCCAACATAAACTTCCCATGTAGCTTCAACCCATAAGTGGATTACCCACCACCACCAGTATTGATCAACTGTGATATTGTCTGTAAAAAACATTCCTGCTAAGTAAATACCAGCAAACGCTAGCATGTCAGCCATAATTACAGTAACGATACCTGAACGGTTGCCTTTCATTCCTGTTGCATAAAGGTTAAAAACAAAACCAAGAACAACAACAACAATACCGATATCTGCCCAACGAGGAGCTTCTATGTATTCACGTCCCTCTGTGATAAACCAAATAGTTGTCTCATCAGCCGGTCCGACTTGAACAAATAAAAACACTAAAACAACAACAACAATAGCTGCTGTAAAAACCCAAAATAGTAATTTACCTACTTTTATTCCAATTGTTTCAATTCCTGTTTCATCTGGAAGTAACCAGTAAACAGAACCAAACATTGCAAAAACCATCCATACTACAAGAGCATTGATGTGTAACATTCTGGCAATAGAAAAATCAAGTATTTCAAAAAGAAAACCTGGCATAACATATTGAATCGCTGCAACAAGACCAAAAAGGAGTTGCGCCCCAAACAAGATAGCAGCAACAGTTAAATACCATGTTGCTAATTGTTTTGATTCACTTCCAATTCCTGTTAAATGATTATTTGCCATGAATTGCTCCTTGTATTTTTCCAAAGTTTCTAGGGAAACCGTTTGTATCTATAGATGACAAATGTTTTAAGAAAGCTACTAATCCCTTAGCCTCTTTAGCAGTAATACCAAGATTTGGCATCATACGCGCATGTGTAGGGTATTGTGATGGATGTTGTAAAAATTCAGCCATCGCTTCTTCTTTTGTATTTTTTCCTGTCATAGCTTGCAGCGAACCTTCTGGTCCCCATGCTGGATCTAGCCAAGCTTTCGTCAAGTCAGGTGCATAATATCCACCGTTACCCAATAATGTATGACAATCCATACAATTTTTTGCTTGAGAGCCTAGCTTACCAAGATGTAACAGTTCTCCTGCTTCTTCTTCTGAATAGTCATCTCTTCCGAAGAATTTTTCTTTTTCACCAATCACAGGAACTTCATGACCACGTTTTGTGCTCATTTCATAAGTGATTTTGTAGTTTATAACTGTAGGTCCTGGAACCCTTTTTGTTACGCCATTTTGTAAGTCTGAATCAGTACCCATTGAGATTTGAGCCGAAGTATCAAATGTTAACCATATTAATAAAATCGCTGCAAATCCTGTGACCCACGATGCTGAACGTTGCCAGAAACGACTATCACTCCATACAGATTTATTTGTCACTGTACCCTCCTAAATTAAATTGTTGAAAATATATACATCAGTTTAGTGATCATTCTCTTCATGAACTTGATGTTGCATGTAGTAAACTGCATGTGGAAGCAATAAGTAACCTATCATAGCCATACCTAAAGCTTTTGCTGTAAAATCACCTACATGCATCAAGCTTCCCATTATGTATAAACAGTAGGCAGTAAGTAACCAAAATACATATGCCAAAGGCATAGCCCATTTTTTAAACATACCAACTTTTACTGCTGTATATATTCCAACATAGAATCCTCCAAAAACTATAACAAGTGCAGAAGAGACAAAAATAGGCAAGAAATCATTCAACGCTATTCCCGGACTTATTACGGACATATCTACCATTTCTACCATTTTATTGCTCCTTTTAAATGTGATAATATTTCAGAATCAGGGTAGTTTAGTATTAAAAATAATTAAAACTCTTGACATATATCAATTGAAACAGTTAATTATAAAAATTCATAAAACTTTTATTATAGGTGAGTAAATTACAGAATAATAGATAGAAATTATTTCTTTAAAACTCAACCCTCCAAATTTACCAGAGGAGAGGTAGAGAATATACTTCATAAAAGGAGTCATAAAATAGGAGATGTAGCGTATAAAAATAGTTGAAATCATGATTGCAGATATTTTAAACTTATTTTTTTCTTAAGTAAACTACTAAACTAAAGCATTAAAAAGATAGAGCCTTTCAGAAACAGCTTTTTTGCTACTTCATAAAAGCCAGCAAGGAAGCTGTTACGGCAACATTGAGCGACTCAACGCCTCTGTTCATTGGAATACTGAGTGTATCGTTACAAAGAGCTTGCACTTCACTAGAGACTCCATCACTTTCATTGCCTAAAACAAATATAGTTCTGGCATGTGGAACTGTTTCATAAATACTTTTTTTTGCGTGTGAAGAGAGCATATAAACCTTTATATCGCTCAGTTTTTTGAGAGCCTCATCTATAGTGTTGCAAAAATATATTGGGAGTTTAAAAAGTGTTCCGGTGCTTGCTTTTATAACCAACGGCGAAATTTTTGCACTGTTTTTTTTAGGCAAAATTATGCCGTCAACATTTCCCGCCGCACAGGAACGGATAACCATTCCGAGGTTTTGAGGGTTTTGAATACCGTCAAGTGCGATAAGTCTAAATGAGTCTAGTTTTGCGATTTCATTTGCGTTTTTATAGGTTTTAGCGATAATGTCAATAGCGACGCCTTGGTCTTGTTTAGCATTTTTGCTTATGCGGCTGAGGGCATGTTTGGAGTGGTAAATGACTTCAAGGTCTCTTTTTTTTGCCAGCGACATAATTGTAGCCACAGCGCCGTCGGTTTTGTTAGAATCTGCCATGTGGATTTTATGAATGTCGATAGTTTCGTCTTGTAAAACTTCTATAACAACGTTCCTGCCATAAAGTGTAATGACGTTTTCAAAGTATGATTTTTTGTCTAAATATTCTTGTGAATCTTGCAATATGATGCCTTTTTGTTGATTGCTGAAATAGTATCATATATTGGCATCTATTACACAGTTTTATGTGCGAAGTGATTTAGACAATATTGTAAATAATCTCTTTTTTGTTTTTGGTGACTTTTATCTCCTGAGCACTTAAGCCCTCGATTTCTAGCGACATAAACTCATCTAAAGAGTTAATGTCGTTTTTTGCCACCTCTCTTAATACAATTCCCCTATAAGCTTTCGCCCAGTGGCTTACACTCTTGCCCTCTTTTAAAAATTTCAAAGTAGTGTAGGGTTTTGTGATTTTATAAAATTTATCATAATACCCTGCTCGAAGGTCTAAAATTTCATCGTTGTTGAGATACAAATCGAGTTGATAGGTAAAGCGCTCTTTATAAAATTTCTCAGGAATAAAGTTGCCTATGTCGTTGCCTTGTTTTACTTTGTAGTTTGCAATCGTATCACCGCCTAAAATCGGACCGTACAGATTGGAAAAAATAATCGTGTTTGCTTTTAAATACTCTTGGGCTTTTTTTTGTAGCGAACTAAACTCAAGATAATTATAAGCTACGCCTTGATACCTCTCTATTGCAGCCATTAGAGGGGAAGAAAAAATATCATTTATGTAGGGTTGGCATTCACTCTGCTTTTTAAATCCAAAAAGATTACATATCTCTTTTTCACTTGAATTTTTGATTAAGTTGTTATACTCATTTAAAATTTTTTCTCTGGCAATGTTTGAGCCGAGCAACTCTTTTGCCGATTCATTACCGCCACTTTGTTTGCCCTCAGAGGGTGAAAAGAGTACTTTTAACATATTTTTCCTTTTATAAAAACGAGCTGAAATTTTACCTAATTGTATCAATATTAATGATATAATCAACGCAAATTTACAAATATGGGGTTACTTATGAAGCTGTTTTTATTATCTGTTTTAGTCTCTTTTTTTACCTTCGCCGGTGCAAATGCAATCGTTGGCAGTGTAGAAAAGTTTGAAGGTGACGTAAAAGTGAAGAGTGTGGGTTCTGTTAAAAAAAGTAAGGTTAGCTCTGGGCTTGAAGTGCAAGAGGGTGATTTGATAACTACCGCAAAAGAGGCTTTTGTGCTTATAAAATTAATCGACGGTTCTTCTGTAGTTTTGGACGCAAGTTCGACTATACACTTTAAGTCTGACAATGCAATCGAGCAAAATGACGGGAAGATATACTATAAAATAACATCCAGAGATGCTAAAAATGCTTTAAAAATCAAAACACCTTTTGCTATTATCGGCATTAAGGGAACCTCCTTTGTTGTTAATGCGACCCAAAATGCTTCGGTGACGCTCAAAGAAGGGCTCATCGGAGTTACAAGCATAAAAGAAGAGTTTGAGCTTTACAGAAAAAAAGTGCAAGAAGAGTTTAACAACTATGTTTCAGATCAGCAATCAGAGTTTGAAAAATACAAAAACGAACAAAACAAATATGCAGTGGCAGAGTCAACGAAAGAGTTTGATTTAGAGGCCGGAAATCGTGTTTCATTTAGCGGTCAAAAAGTAAATGAAGATGCTTGGAGCGAAGAGGACGATGCAGAGTTTGAGCGTTTTGAAAAATTTATGAGTGAAATGAAATAAAAATAATGAAAGAAAAACTTTTATATATTGGAGTGCTGCTTCCGGTTTTACTCATAACTCTTGTGCTAGAGATATATAAAGTTGAGCCATTTGAGAGTTTTTCTCTTCGTTTTAATGATATAAATTTTGCGCTTCAAGACAAAATCCCAAGCAAAGATGTGGTTTTTGTCGCCGTAGATGAGCCGAGCGTCAACGCCTACGGCAGATGGCCGTGGAATAGAGAAATATTAGCAAAAGGCATTGAAAATTTAAGTCAAGCAGATGTTGTTTTGCTTGATATGATTTTTTCAGAACCTACGAATGAATCGCAAGACGGTGCAATGGCAGAGGCAATATCGGGCTTAAACAGCAGCGTGTGCGGTTTTTTTTTAAGACAAAATGCCACCCAGCAAATAGGCGAAGTAGAGCTTGAACTCCTTGGCGACTCTTCATTAGATTTGCTCCAGTCTCAAGTGCAAGAGTACAAAAATCCCCTCTTTGTTTCAGCTCCACATGCCGAGATGAATATCTTGCCAATTTTAAAATCGTGTACTCTCTCGGGGAGTTTCTCAACCCTTGCAGAGAGTGACCATCTGCTTCGTTCTTACCCTATAGCCGTCTACTTTGAAAATCTTTTATACCCATCTCTAGCCATTCAGGGCTTAAGACTTAAGTTTGATGCCGTTGTAAAAAGGGTGGATGATTGGCATGTGGAAATAAACGACAAACAAATCGGTATGAATGAAAAAGGTTTTATTCGACTCAACTTTTACGAGCCTAAGCAATATACAATAGTCTCCTTTTTAGATGTCGCAGAGCAAAAAATAAAGCCTGATTATTTTAAAGGTAAGATTGTTATTTTAGGTATCACAGAGGTTGGGGCAGGCGATGTTGTAAGCACGCCTATGGGTTCTATGCCCGGTCCGCTTCTTCACTATACTTTTATTTCCAATTTGCTTGAAAATCATCTTATAGTCGAGCCTAAACACATTAGTGAAATCTTAATCGTAGCGATGGTTTTTTTACCGTTTCTATTGGTTTTACTGTTTAAGAAAATTTTATACAGGACACTTTTAAATATAACAATTTATTTATTGATATATGCATTTGTAAGATATCTCTTCGTCGCAGATATGATATATATAGACCTGTTTTATCCGCTACTTTCTCTTATACTAAGCATTGCCGCCGTTGAAGCACTTGCTTTTAACATACAAGAAAAGGGTGGGCGTTTTCTCAGAGATGCATTCTCGAGCTACCTCTCAGCAGACTTGCTCAACCAGCTTATACAAAACCCGGAAGCTCTTGCACTTGGCGGTGAGAAGAAGGAGTTAACTATTCTTTTTAGCGATATTCGCGGGTTTACGACTATTTCAGAATCTATGGACCCCGTGAGTTTGATTACCCTCTTAAACAGATACTTCACTCCTATGACGAACTCCGTTTTAGAACACGGCGGGATGCTCGACAAATATATAGGTGACGCGGTAATGGCATTTTTCAACGCACCTGTAGATGTAAAAGAGCATGCAAATGCGGGGTGTGAGACGGCTCTAGAGGTGATAGAGAGACTGGATGCTTTAAATATAGAATTGGCAAAAGAGGGCATACCTCCTATTAAAATCGGCATAGGGCTAAATACCGCCGAAGTGGTTGTTGGAAATATGGGTTCGGATACAAGGTTTAACTATACCGTCATCGGAGACGGAGTAAATCTCTCTTCAAGGGTTGAGGGACTCACTAAAAACTACGGCGTGAGTATTTTGATAACAGAATTTACGGTGGCAAAACTTACAAAAGATTTTGTTTATAGAAAAATAGAACCTGTAAAAGTAAAAGGTAAAGACGAAGCAGTGCTTCTTTATGAACTTATGCCTTCAAATGAAAAATCTTATGAGCTGAAAATTTTTTATGATAAAGCACTGGAAGTTTATATAAACGGTGACTTTGAGAGGGCTGAGAAAATATTTAGTGAGCTTGTCGAAAAGCATGATGACAACCCTTCGAAATATTTTTTAGAACTTGTAAAAGAAAAACACCCATGGGGTGTTCATAGAATGACCACGAAGTAAAGAGGAAATTAGAAAAATGAAACATGCCAGAAACTTAGACGCAACTGAAATATTAGAGTTGATATTTATATATTTAACTGAGGTTTCATCACTTAAAAAACATGACGATATCATTATGGTGCTTGCTGATATGGGTCGAGCACTTACCAGTGCTGATAGATGTACAGTGTGGGTTGTGAGTAATGATAAGAAGACAATTTGGACTAAAGTTGCTCATGGAATGGAACCTATAGAGCTTCCTATTAATTCTGGAATTGTTGGATCGGCTATTACAAACGCCCAAAAAATAATGATTGATGATGTATATAAAGATGATAGATTTAACTCTGATGTGGACAAAATAACTGGTTATACAACAAAAAGTATGATGGTTATTCCAATGTTTAACAATGATGATGAAATAATTGGTGCATTTCAAGTTATAAACAATAAAGGTGACAAGGGGGTGCTTGACAGTAACGATATGCAAAGGCTAATGTTAGCTAGCACATATGCTGCAGAAACACTTGTCTCAGCTAAATTAACTCAAGAGATTGAAGATACTCAAAGAGAAGTGGTTTTTACTATGGGTGCCATCGGTGAGAGTAGAAGTAAAGAGACTGGCAACCATGTTAAAAGGGTTGCCGAGTACTCAAAAATACTTGCAACCGCTTACGGCTTACCTCCAGAACAAGTTGAGCTCTTAAAGCAAGCGAGTCCGATGCATGATATAGGAAAAGTTGCAATTCCTGATGCCATTTTAAACAAGCCAGGCAGATTTAATAATCAAGAGAGAAAAATAATGGATACGCATGCTGAGTTAGGCTACGCCATGACAAAGAATTCTCAAAGACCACTTTTAAAAGCAGCTTCTATTGTAGCTTATGAACATCATGAAAAATACAATGGAAAGGGATATCCTCAAGGGAAGAGTGGTGAAGATATTCACATATATGGGAGAATAACTGCGATTGCAGATGTTTTTGATGCTTTAGGAAGCGATAGAGTTTATAAAAAAGCATGGGATGATGAAAGAATACTAAAACTTTTTCACGATGAGAGAGGAGGACACTTTGACCCTACATTAGTAGATATGTTTTTTGAAAATATAGATAAATTGTATGAAATCAGAGAGACTTTTAAAGATAAATATATAGAAGCTGAAGATAAAGAAGAAGATAAGAGTAATAAAATTACAGTTTTGGGAGCTTATGGAACAAAAGCTAAAGGGTTTGGCACAAGCTCTTTTTATCTCAATAAAGAAAATGTAATAGATGCAGGCAATCTTTTAGTAGCACTAGAAGAGGAGTCGGCTAAAATACAAAACATATGGATAACACACTCTCATTTAGACCATATATCTGATATTGCATACATAATAGACAACTATTATACCTCCATAGAAAAAACAATAAATATATGCGGTTTGCCTGTAACTCTGCACGCTATACAAAAACACTTTTTAAATGATTTAATTTGGCCAGATTTCTCTAAAATACCACTTTCTAACAAAAGCGGTATGTGTGTTAATTACGTAGAAATAGAACTGGGCAAGGAGTATACATTATCTGAGAATGAATCAATCAGAGCATTTAAAACTGATCATACAGTTCCAAGCTGCGGATATGTCTATAAAAAAGAAAATTCTGCTGTTTTAATAACTGCTGACACATACTCTTTAGAGAATGCACTCAATATAGTCAATAATGACAAGGCAATAAAATCTATTGTATTAGAGTGTTCCTTCCCATCACATATGGAACTGCTTGCAAAAGAGAGTAAACATCTAACATCAAAATTGCTTGCAAATATGCTTGAAGGTTTACAAAGAGATGATGTAAACCTCTATATAAATCATATAAAGCCAATGTTCTTAGAAAATATAACTAAAGAAATAGAGCAATATTGTCGCAAATGGAAGCCAAAAATTCTTAAAGATGGAGAAATTATAAATTTCTAGAAAATAGACTTGACATTGAAAATATAATCGACTATAATTCTGGCTCAATTTCGATGCCGACATAGCTCAGTTGGCTAGAGCAGCTGATTTGTAATCAGCAGGCCCGGGGTTCAAATCCTCGTGTCGGCACCATTGAAATTTGAATATTAGAAACAGTGTTAGACCAAATAATAAGATGGTGAGATAGTCAAGTGGCCAACGACGGCGGACTGTAAATCCGCTCCCTACGGGTTCAGAGGTTCGACTCCTCTTCTCACCACCACTTCAATGGCACATGCGGGCGTAGCTCAGTTGGCTAGAGCGTCAGCCTTCCAAGCTGAGGGTCGAGGGTTCGAGTCCCTTCACCCGCTCCATTGAGTATTTTGGAAGCTGAAGTACAATTTCTACCTACTTCAAACTACTATATATTATTTTATATAGCTATCTATACACCAATTACTAATATTAAGAAAAAGAATTATTCAATTATTGTTTGTCATATATACATCTGTATGCTCTCGTGGCTCAGGGGTAGAGCACTTCCTTGGTAAGGAAGAGGTCGGCGGTTCAAATCCGCTCGTGAGCTCCATTAAGTATATATATTTAATTTATTTCGTATGATTAAGCAATAATTGAATGATTTTTGGGTACAATCCCGTTTCAATTCATAAATAAAGTCGGAGGACACTATGGCAAAAGAAAAATTTGTTCGTAATAAACCACATGTTAACATCGGAACTATTGGACACGTTGACCACGGTAAAACAACACTAACAGCAGCTATTACTGCAGTACTGGCGGTAACTAACGGCGCAGAGCTTATGGATTACGATGCAATCGATAATGCTCCTGAAGAAAGAGAGCGTGGTATTACTATCGCTACTTCACATGTTGAGTACGAAACAGACGCTCGTCACTATGCACACGTAGACTGCCCAGGTCACGCGGATTATGTTAAAAACATGATTACTGGTGCTGCTCAAATGGACGGTGCTATTTTAGTTGTTTCTGCAGCTGATGGCCCAATGCCACAAACTCGTGAGCATATTCTTCTATCTAAGCAAATTGGTGTTCCTGCGCTAGTTGTTTTTATGAACAAAGAAGATATGGTTGACGATGAAGAACTTCTTGAATTAGTTGAGATGGAAATTCGTGAACTTTTGGATATGTATGATTTTCCAGGTGATGATACTCCAATTACTACTGGTTCTGCAACTTTGGCTCTTGCTGAAGCAAAAACTGGTACTCTTGGGCCATGGTCTGCTAAGGTTCAAAAGCTAATGGCTACAGTAGATGAGTTTATTCCTGAACCAGTTCGTGAAACTGATAAAGATTTTCTAATGCCTGTTGAAGATGTTTTCTCAATTGGTGGTCGCGGAACAGTCGTAACAGGTCGTATTGAGCGTGGAACTGTTAAGATTGCTGATAAAATTCAGATTGTTGGTATTAGAGATACTCAAGAAACTACTGTAACAGGTATTGAGATGTTCCATAAAGAGATGACAGTTGGTCTTGCTGGCGACAACTGTGGTGTCCTAGTTCGTGGTATCGGTAAAGATGATGTTGAACGTGGTCAAGTACTTTGTAAGCCGGGTACTATTACTCCTCATACAAAGTTTACTGCTGAGATTTATGTATTAAGTAAAGATGAGGGTGGACGTCATACTCCATTCTTTACAAACTATCGTCCACAATTCTATGTACGTACAACAGATGTTACAGGTGCAATTATTTTACCAGAAGGTGTTGAGATGGTTATGCCAGGTGATAATGTAAGTATTACTGTAGAATTAATTCATCCAATCGCTATGGAAAAAGGTACTAAGTTCGCAATCCGTGAGGGTGGAAGAACTGTTG
The DNA here is from genome assembly GCA_001873135.1 of Helicobacteraceae bacterium CG2_30_36_10. GTDB lineage: Bacteria > Campylobacterota > Campylobacteria > Campylobacterales > Sulfurimonadaceae > Sulfurimonas. The sequence goes on along the minus strand of MNYP01000147.1, from coordinate 12,553 downwards.
GTGCCGGTGTTGTAGCTGAGATTCTTGCATAATTCGCTTTTGCGAATTATCATTAACTCTATAAAAGGTAAATTGACATGAGAGAAACAATACATTTAGGATGTGAGAAGTGTACTCGTCGTAACTATCACACTACTAAAAACAAAAAAACTCATACTGAAAAATTTTCAGTAAGTAAATATTGTAAATTTTGTCGTGAGCATACTGTTCACAAAGAGATGAAATTATAATATAATTTTAAACTAACCTTTGGGTTGGTTTTTTTAGGCGTATAGCTCCAATGGTAGAGCACCGGATTCCAAATCCGGGTGCTGGGAGTTCGAGTCTCTCTACGCCTGCCACATTAATTATAAATAAAGCTAAAGAGCTTTATTTATAATTAATGCAGTTTTGGGAAAGAAATAATGAATTTGAATACACATATTAGAAATGCAAAAATAGAATTAACTAAGGTTATCTTTCCGACTAAGGGTCAGGTTAAACAAGCTTATATATCAGTTGTGATTGTTGTTGCTGTAATTGCTGCATTTTTGGCTTTAATTGATTTGCTCATGTCATCTGTTATGTCAGCAATTTTAGGTTAAGGAGTTTATATGGCACATCAATGGTACTCCATTCAGACCTACGGAAATGAAAGAGTTGTTCGTTTAGCTATTTTAAATATGATAGAAGAGATGGGCTTACAAGATTTTATTGAAGAAGTAATAGTCCCTACAGAAGACGTTATAGAAGTAAAAGATGGCAAAAAAAAGATTACTGAAAGATCTCTTTATTCAGGGTATGTGTTTGCCAAATTAGAATTAAATACTGAAATACAGCATTTGATTCAATCATTACCAAAAGTTTCCGGGTTTATAGGTGAGGCAAATACGCCTACTCCGCTGAGCGAGCATGATATAAACGTAATTTTAGATCGTGTCAATAATCGTGCAGCACCTAAGCCAAAAGTGTTTTTTGATAGTGGCGAAACTGTTCGCATTGTAGATGGACCATTTGCAAACTTTACTGCAACGGTTGATGAATATGACCTAGAACACGGGACACTAAAACTCAATGTATCAATCTTTGGTAGAGCAACACCTGTGGATATTTCATATACACAAGTAGAAAAAATAATTTAGTAATTAACGCTACGCTAACCTTAGATTTCAAATAGAATTTTAATGTTAGCGTAGCCTAGCTATACTATTAAGCGACAAGTTGCGTGAGTTTTTTGATGAAAACATGTGGCAGATACCACATGTTTATAGTTGTAAAATTTAGCGTTAGCGTAATAATTCAGGCGTGCTCGGATTATGTATTATTAATAAAAAAAGGAAATATAATGGCAAAAAAAGTTGCAAGCTATATTAAGCTACAAATACAAGCTGGTGCTGCTAACCCAGCTCCACCAGTTGGACCAGCACTAGGACAACGTGGTGTTAACATCATGGAATTCTGTAAGGCGTTCAATGAAAAAACAAAAACTCATATGGGATTTAAAGTTCCTGTAATAATCACAGTTTACAGTGACAAAAGTTTTTCTTTTATAACAAAACAACCACCAGCATCTGCTCTTTTAATGAAAGCAGCCGGACTGAAAAAAGGTACTGACAATCCTCTTAAAAATAAAGTTGGAAAAATCACTCGTGCTCAATTAATGGAAATAGTTACTCAAAAAATGCAAGATTTAAACACAGACAATATTGAAATGGCTGCTAATACTATATCTGGCTCAGCTCGTTCAATTGGCATAGAGATAGTAGACTAGTATTTTAAAATATAATCACAGACCACAGTGATTTAAAATTGTGCGGCAGAATTTATAGGAGATTTGAAAATGAGTAAAAGGTACAAACAATTAATAGAAAAATTTGATAATGCAAAAGCATATAATGTTCAAGAGGCAACTGCTACTATTAAAGATTTAAAAAGCGCAAAATTTGATGAAACAGTTGAAATTGCAATGAATTTGAATGTTGATCCAAGACATGCAGACCAAATGGTTCGTGGTGCAGTAATTTTACCACATGGTACAGGTAAAACAGTTCGTGTTGCAGTATTTGCTAAAGGTGTAAAAGCTGATGAAGCTAAAGCTGCCGGTGCTGATATTGTTGGAACTGATGATTTAGTACAACAAATTAAAGATGGAATCTTCAACTTTGATGTAGTTGTTGCTGCACCAGACTGTATGGGACTTGTTGGTCAAATTGGTCGTATTCTAGGGCCAAAAGGTTTAATGCCTAACCCTAAAACTGGTACAGTTACTCCAGATGTTGCTACTGCTGTTAAAAATGTCAAAGGTGGACAAGTAACTTTCCGTGTTGATAAAAAAGGTAACATTCATGCTGGAATAGGTAAAGTTAGTTTTGATACAGACAAAATTGTTGAAAATTTAAACTCTTTTGTGGCTGCTATAAACAAGCAAAAACCAGCATCTGCTAAAGGTCGCTACATTAAAAATGCTGCACTTTCACTTACGATGAGTCCCGGTGTTAAACTTGATGTTATGGCATTAATGGACATTAAATAATTTTTAAATTCATCAAGATTTCTTGGTGAATTAATGTATTGAAATTTTTACTTTAATATAGAACTATATTAAAGTAAAGATTTTTACTAAAATAAAAATCTGAATTATTTGGACTAAAGATAGTAGGGGTATCTGCCGAGTTGGCAGTTAGCTTAATTGGACTTTCCCTCCCCGCTTGAAGTTATGTCTAGAAAGGAGAAAGATATGCTTAAATCTAAAAAAGCTGAAGTAATTAATCTATTAACTACTTCATTTGCTAATACAACTGCAGTTGTAATATGTGACTACAAAGGTTTGACAGTAAGTAAACTTGAAGAGTTACGTCAATCTGCTAAAGCAAAGGACACAAGTGTTCAGGTTGTAAAAAATACATTAGCAGCTATCGCATTGAATAATGCTGGTATGAGTGGTGTTGAGATTAAAGATACAAATATTTTTATTTGGTCTGATGATGTTATTAGTGCTGCTAAAATAGCTACTGATTTTGCAAAAACGAATGAAAAATTTGTACTTAAAGCCGGTTACTTAGATAAAGAACCTGCAGACATAGCTAAAATTGAAGCCTTCGCAAAACTTCCAAATCGTGAAGAACTTCTTGGCATGCTTGCTGCTACTTGGATGGCTCCAATCACTTGTATGGCTGTTGGAATCGATGCTTTAAGAATAAAACGAGAAGAAGAAGCTTAGTTTTTTCTTCTTGTGAGAGTGAATAATTTAACAAAAAATAAAATGATATAAAAGGAGCTAGAAATGGCTGTAACTAAAGAAGACGTATTAGAATTTATCTCAGGACTTTCTGTATTAGAACTTTCTGTATTAGTAAAAGAGTTTGAAGAAAAATTTGGTGTATCTGCTCAGCCTATAGCTGTTGCTGGTGGCGCTGTTGCCGGTGGCGAAGCTGCTGTTGAACAAACTGAGTTCAATGTTATTTTAACTGATGCCGGTGCTAAGAAAATCGCTGTTATCAAAGCTGTTCGTGCACTTACTGGACTTGGTCTAAAAGAAGCGAAAGATGCAACTGAAGCATTACCTTCAACAATCAAAGATGGTGTTGATAAAGAGACTGCTGAAGCAGCAAAAAAAGAGCTTGAAGAAGCTGGTGCAACTGTAGAAATTAAGTAATTTCTACACTTAAGTATTACATAGAAAAATATTTTTTCTATGTAATACTTGATTTTCTGGGCGCTTTTACGATGTGATTCTGGTCACGCCGTAAAAGTGCCCTTATGTCGTTTATAAGCACTATATTATAAACCTATCTAGAGACGTCTAGATATGATACTCTTAATCGCAATAAGATTAAGCCCTAACAAACAACTTATCGAGGTAGCCTATGTTAAACACTTTATACTCCGGAAACCGTCTTCGTGTAGACTTCTCTAAAACCCCTCAACAAATTGAAGTACCAAACCTATTACAAGTACAGCAAAGTTCATATAATAACTTTTTAATGCTTGATGATAAAGATAGAACTGCAAGTGGCATTGAAAATGTATTTGAATCAGTTTTTCCTATTCATGATGTTCAAAACAGATTAACTATTGAATATTTAGGAAGTGAAGTAGGACGACCAAAATACACAGTTAGAGAATGTATGGAACGTGGTCTTACTTACGCTGTATCACTAAGAATGAAGACTCGTCTTGTAATTTGGGATAGAGATGAAAACACAAAAGAAAAACTTGGTGTTAAAGATATAAAAGAACAAAGCATATTTGTTCGAGATATTCCTTTAATGACAGAGAGAACTTCTTTTATTATTAATGGTGTTGAAAGAGTTGTTGTAAACCAACTTCATAGATCTCCAGGTGTTATCTTTAAAGAAGAAGAGTCAACAACAGCTGGCAATAAACTTATTTATACCGGTCAAATTATTCCTGATCGTGGTTCTTGGTTATATTTTGAATATGATCCAAAAGATATTCTATATATGAGAATTAATAAACGTCGTAAAGTTCCTGTAACTATTATGTTTCGTGCATTAGGTTACTCTAAACAAGATATCTTAAAACTGTTTTACCCAATTCAAAAAATTAGTATTTTTGACAATAAATTTTCTATGGCGTTTAATCCAAGTAATTATTCGTCACGACTAACTTATGATTTAGTTAATATGCAAGGTGAAGTATTACTTGCTTCTGGCAAAAGACTTTCTTCTAAAAAAGCACAGAAGTTTGTTGATGATGGATTAAAAATTGTTGAATATCCATTAGAGGTATTACTTGACCGTTACCTTGCAGAGGCAATTATTGACCCTGAAACCGGTGAAATACTTTTTGATACAATGACACGTATAGATGAAGTTAAGCTGAGAAAGATGACTGAGATTGGTGTTACATCTTTTAAAATTGCTAATGACTTGGCTGAAGGTGTTGATAGTTCAATTATTAATGCATTTAATGCTGATACTGATTCATTGAAATTACTTAAACAGACAGAAGATATTGAAGATGAAAATGATCTTTCTGCAATACGTATTTATAAAGTAATGAGACCGGGTGAACCGGTGACTAAAGATGCTGCTAAAGCATTTGTTAACCAGTTATTCTTTGATCCTGAGAGATATGATTTGACTAAAGTTGGTCGTATGAAGATGAATCATAAGCTTGGACTTAATATTCCTGAATATGTGACAGTTTTAACACATGAAGATATTATTAATTCTGTTAAATACGTTATTAAAGTTAAAAATGGTCAAGGTCATATCGATGATAGAGATCACTTAGGTAATCGTCGTATTCGTTCAATTGGCGAGCTTTTAGGAAATGAATTGCATAACGGTCTTATTAAGATGCAAAAAGCTATTCGTGACAAACTTGCTACCATGAGCGGTCCAATGTCTGAGTTGATGCCACATGATCTAATTAATTCAAAAATGATTACATCAACAATTATGGAATTTTTTTCCGGTGGACAACTTTCTCAGTTTATGGATCAAACGAACCCACTCTCTGAAGTTACGCATAAACGTCGTTTATCTGCACTAGGTGAAGGTGGACTTGTAAAAGAGAGAGCGGGCTTTGAAGTACGTGACGTTCACCCTACACATTACGGCCGTATTTGTCCAATTGAGACCCCGGAGGGACAAAATATCGGTCTTATAAATACTCTTGCTACTTACTCTAAAGTTAATGAGCATGGATTTATTGAAGCGCCTTATAAAGTAATGAAAGACGGAAAAATAACTTCCAATGTTATATATTTAACTGCAACACAAGAAGAGGGTAAGAAGATTGCCGCAGCTTCTAACAAATTAGACGAAAATGGTCAACTTATTGAAGGTATTATTTCTGTAAGACAAGATGGCGAAATATTAATGGGTAAACCAACTGAATGTGAGTATGCTGATTTATCTTCTCATATGGTTGTTGGTGTAGCAGCTTCACTAATTCCATTCTTGGAACATAATGATGCCAATCGAGCTCTAATGGGCTCTAACATGCAACGTCAAGCAGTACCTCTTTTAAGACCATTGTCACCAATGGTTGGTACAGGTGTTGAAAAACTTGTAGCTCGTGATTCATGGGAGTGTGTAAAAGCTAAACGCTCCGGTGTAGTAGAAAAAGTAGATGGAAGACATATCTATATTATGGGTGAAGAAGATGGAGAGATTTATATAGATTATTATCCATTACAAAAAAATCTTCGTACAAATCAAAATACGTCCTTCTCACAAAAACCAATTGTTAATATTGGGGATGTTATAAGTAAAAATCAAGTAATTGCAGATGGTCCTAATATGGACCAAGGAGAACTTGCGCTTGGTGTTAACGCGATGGTTGCGTTTATGCCTTGGAATGGGTACAACTTTGAGGATGCTATAGTAATTTCAGAGAGACTAATTCGTAAAGACGCTTTTACTTCCGTTCATATTTATGAAAAAGAAGTTGAAGCAAGAGAGCTCAAGCATGGTGTTGAAGAGATCACTCGAGACATTCCCAATGTAAGAGATGATGAATTAGCTCACCTTGATGAAAGCGGTATTGTTAAAATAGGTACTAGTATTTCTGGTGGAATGATATTAGTAGGTAAAGTTTCTCCTAAGGGTGAAGTGAAACCAACTCCAGAAGAGAGACTTTTACGTGCTATATTTGGCGAAAAAGCTGGCCATGTAATTAACAAATCACTCTACTGTCCTCCAAGTATGGAAGGTATTATTGTTGATGTCAAAATTTTTACAAAAAAAGGCTATGACAAAGACCCACGTGCATTAGAGCTTGAGAAAGAAGAACGTGATTATTTAGAAAGAGAGCATTATGACCGTCTCCTTATGATAGATAAAGAAGAGATGCTTAGAATTACTCAACTTTTGACAAAAGAGGCTTTAATAGCTGATATTAAAATTGCTTCAACAGAATATAAGTCAGGTGATACTATTGATGGTAAAGATTTAGTTGAAGTAAATCGTTTTGCAATGAATGCTATTGTTAAATCCTTTAGTGAAGAGATTCAATCTGAGTATACAAAAACTAAAAATTATTTTCAAAAACAAAAAAGAGTTTTCCGTGATGAACACGAAGAAAAACTTACAATTTTAGAAAAAGATGACATTCTGCCAAACGGTGTTGTTAAATATGTAAAAGTATATATTGCTACGAAGCGTCAACTAAAAGTTGGTGATAAAATGGCTGGTCGTCACGGTAATAAAGGTATTGTCTCTATTATAGTTCCTGAAGTTGATATGCCATATATGGAAGACGGAAGAAGTGTAGATGTATGTTTAAATCCGCTTGGTGTTCCATCACGTATGAATATCGGTCAGGTTTTAGAGATGCACCTTGGTATGGCCGGTCGTGAACTTGGTAATCAAATACAAGAGCAGTTCGATACAAAACAAAAAGATTTTATACAAAATCTAAGAGAAAAAATGATTACTATTTCAGATGTTGCAGGAATGATGAATGCAGTTAAAGTTATAGGCGAAATGAGTGATGAGAAATTTTTGAAATATGCTAGAGATTGGGCAAAAGGCGGTGTTAAATTTGCTACTCCAATATTTGAGGGTGTAAATGCTGTTGAATTTGCTAAACTATTTGAATTAGCAAAAATGGATATGGATGGAAAGGTGGTGCTTTACAACGGTTTAACAGGAGATAAGATAAAAGAGCGTGTTAATGTTGGTTATATGTACATCCTTAAACTTCATCACCTTGTTGATGAGAAAATTCATGCCCGTTCAACTGGACCATACTCTCTTGTAACGCAACAACCGGTTGGTGGTAAAGCACTGTTCGGTGGACAAAGATTTGGAGAAATGGAAGTTTGGGCTCTTGAAGCGTATGGCGCAAGTGCTGTTCTTAAAGAGATGCTCACTATCAAATCAGATGATGTTGATGGGCGTGTCCGTGCATATAAAGCAATTACAAAAGGTGAATTAGTTCCAGCTTCTGGTATACCGGAGACACTATTTGTATTAACTAAAGAGCTCCAAGCATTGGCTCTTGATGTAGAGATATTTGACGAGGTTGAAGACGATGAGTAAATTAGTACCAATACAAGTAACGGAAGACAATAGACCAAAAGACATTAAGCAGATTCAATTTCGTCTTGCTTCTCCGGAAAAAGTTCTTTCTTGGAGTCATGGCGAAGTTAAAAAGCCAGAAACTATAAACTACCGTACACTAAAGCCTGAGCGTGACGGTCTTTTTTGTGCAAAGATTTTTGGTCCAGTTCGTGACTATGAATGTCTTTGTGGCAAATATAAAAAGATGCGCTATAAGGGTGTAGTTTGTGAAAAATGTGGTGTTGAAGTTACAAGTACTAAAGTTCGTCGTATTCGTATGGGACATATTGACTTAGTTACTCCAGTTGCACACATTTGGTATGTTAGTTCATTACCTTCACGTATTGGTACCCTTTTAGGCATCAAGATGAAAGATCTTGAACGTGTTCTTTACTACGAAGCATATATTGTTGAATCTGGAGGAGAGGCATATTATGATGCTGAAGCAAAAACACCGGTACTGCAATACGATGTTTTAAATGAAGAACAATACCGTACTTTAATTTTAAGATTTGGGGAGTTAGGCTTTAAAGCTCGCATGGGTGGAGAAGTTGTTCGTGATCTATTAGACTCTATAGATTTAGTTGATCTCTTTACAAATCTTAAAGAGGCTATTGAACTTACAAACTCTGAAGCTAAACGAAAAACTATTGCTAAAAGACTTAAAGTAATTGAATCATTTTTGAATTCAGGAAATAATCCTGCATGGATGATGCTTACAGTACTGCCGGTTCTTCCTCCAGACTTAAGACCTCTAGTATCACTAGATGGCGGTAAATTTGCGGTTTCTGATGTGAATGACTTATATCGTCGCGTTATTAACCGTAACCAAAGACTTAAGCGTTTAGTTGAACTTGAGGCTCCGGAAATCATCGTTAGAAATGAAAAACGTATGCTTCAAGAGTCTGTTGATGCTCTTTTTGACAACGGTCGTCGTGCGAATGCAGTAAAAGGTGCTAACAAGCGTCCTCTAAAATCATTAAGTGAAATCATTAAAGGTAAACAGGGGCGTTTCCGCCAAAATTTACTTGGAAAGCGTGTTGACTTTTCTGGACGTTCAGTAATTGTTGTTGGACCATCTCTTCGTATGGATCAATGTGGTTTGCCTAAAAAAATGGCTTTAGAGCTATTTAAGCCACATTTGATTGCTAAACTTGAAGATAAAGGGTACGCAACAACTGTTAAAGCTGCCAAAAATATGATTGAAGCTGCAACAAATGAAGTTTGGGAGTGTTTAGCAGAGATAGTTGATGGATATCCGATTCTTCTTAACCGTGCACCAACACTGCATAAGCTCTCTATTCAAGCATTCCACCCTAAGCTGATTGATGGTAAAGCTATTCAGTTACATCCATTAGTTTGTGCTGCATTTAATGCCGACTTTGACGGTGATCAGATGGCTGTTCATATTCCTTTAAGTTCTGCTGCAATTGCTGAGGCAAAAGTATTGATGCTAGCGTCAATGAATATATTACTTCCAGCATCAGGTAAAGCTATTGCTACTCCATCTCAGGATATGGTACTAGGTATTTATTATATTACTTTAGAAAAAAATGGTGTTAAAGGTTCTAACAAACTTTTTGCAAATGTTGATGAAGTAAGAATTGCTATAGAGCATGAAGCGCTAGATATACATGCAAAAATTAGAACTCGTGTTGATGGACGTATAATCCATACAACAGCTGGACGTATGCTTCTTAAAGACATATTGCCTTCTTTTGTTCCTATAGAAGTATGGAACAGAGTTATGAAGAAAAAATATATCAATGAAGCTGTTGATTATGTTCAAAAACACGGTGGTATTGGTGTAACAGCAAGATTTTTGGATGATTTGAAAGACTTAGGTTTTAAGCATGCTACAGAGTCAGGGGTATCTATATCTATCGCAGATATTATTATCCCTGAAACAAAGGCAGCTAAAATTGCTGATTCTAAGAGCCGAGTACTTGAAATTCAAAAACAATACGAAGCCGGTCTATTAACGGAACAAGAAAGATACAATAAAATTATTGATGTTTGGACTGATACTAATAATACTCTTGCGACTCAGATGATGGATTTAGTTCAGAGTGATAAAGCTGGATTTAACTCTATCCATATGATGGCTGATTCCGGCGCTCGTGGTTCTGCCGCACAAATCCGTCAGTTAGCTGGTATGCGTGGTCTTATGGCTAAGCCAAGTGGTGAAATTATTGAAACTCCTATTATCTCTAACTTTAAAGAGGGTCTAAACGTAATTGAGTACTTTATTTCAACCCACGGTGCTAGAAAAGGTCTTGCCGACACCGCACTCAAAACTGCAAATGCCGGTTATTTAACTCGTAAACTTGTTGATGTTGCTCAAAATGTTAAAGTTGTTGAGCATGATTGCCATACTCATGAGGGAATTGAAATTTCAGATATTAGTGATCAAAATACATTAATAGAATCTTTAGAAGACAGACTTAATGGCAGAGTACTATCCGATGATATTATAGACCCTATCAGTAATGAGATTCTTTTTGCTGAGGGAACTCTTCTTGATGAAGTGAGTGCCAAAGTAATTGCAGAAGCTGGAATTAAAACGGCACACATTAGAACGCCTACAACTTGTAAGAGCCAAGATGGAATCTGTGCACTATGTTATGGTGTAAATCTTGCTACCGGTCATATAGTTCGCACAGGTGAAGCTGTCGGTATTGTTGCTGCTCAGTCAATCGGTGAGCCGGGTACACAGCTTACCCTTAGAACATTCCACGTTGGTGGAACAGCCTCTTCAACTGCTCAAGAGAGACAAGTTGTAGCTGAGAAAGAAGGTTTTATACGTTACTATAACCTTAAAACTTATGCTTCTAAAGATGGTAAAAATATAGTTGCAAACCGTAGAAATGCTGCTGTATTATTGGTTGAACCTAAAATCAAAGCACCATTTGATGGAAAAATTGAAATACAAACCATTCATGATGAAGTAATTGTAAGTGTTGTTTCTGAAAATGAGACAGTGCGCTATTCGCTTCGTAAAATTGAAATTGCTAAGCCAAATGAGCTGGCTGGTGTTGGCGGACAAATTGAAGGTAAATACTACTTTCCATATGAAGATGGGTTGCAAGTAAAAGAACACGAGTCTATTGTTGAAACTATTAAAGACGGCTGGAATGTTCCAAGTCGTATCCCTTATGCATCTGAACTTTTAGTTGCTAATGGTGCTCCTGTTACACAAAAGATTTTGGCTAAAGAGAACGGTATAGTTAAGTACTTTATTCTTAAAGGTGATTACTTAGAAAGATTTGAAGGACTAAAATCCGGATATGAAGTTGTTGAAAAAGGTCTGTTTGCAGCTGTTATAGATACCAATAACCGTGAAGCGGTGAGACATTATATAGCACGCGGTTCTGTAATCGTTGCCGATGATAATGAGAGTGTTGATGTAAAAACACTTATTGCTAAGCCGTCTTCTGATGAGTCTGTTGTTATTGCTGAATGGGATCCCTATTCTAACCCAGTTATTACAGAAGCGAATGGTACAGTACAATATGAAGATATTATAATTGGTACTACGGCAACGGAACAGTTTGACGAGCTTACGGGTAAAACTCGTTTAATGATTAATGACCATGTTCCAGCTGAGTATAAACCAACCATAGTTTTAGCAACCGAAAACGGAGAATTATTAAGATATCAAATTGATCCTAAGTCATCTCTGTTTGTTGCTGATGGCGGAAAAGTTAAAGTTGCGGATATTATTGCTAAAACACCTAAAGCACTTCAAAAGTCAAGCGATATCACAGGGGGTCTTCCTCGTGTATCTGAACTTTTTGAGGGTCGTCGTCCAAAAGCTACTGCATTAATCTCAGAGATTGATGGAACGGTAAGCTTCGGCAAACTGCTCCGCGGTAAAATAAGAATTGTTGTTTCTTCTGAGAACGGAATTATTAAAGATTATTTTGTTGATAAATCTCATGTTCCTGTTGTAAGTGCAGGTGACTTTGTTCACTCTGGTGAGCGATTAACAAGTGGTATTATTTCATCCCATGAACTTCTACGTATCATGGGGGTTAAGGCACTTTATAACTACCTAGTAAGTGAAGTACAGCAAGTATACCGTTCACAAGGTGTTAATATTGCAGATAAACATATTGAAGTTATATTTACTCAAATGTTAAGACAGATTAAAATTGTTAAATCCGGAGACACTAAATTTATTCAAGGTGATTTAATTTCTAAAGCTAAATTCGCACAAGAAAATGAAAAAATCATCCGTCTTGGCGGTCGTCCAGCACTTGCTGAACCATTCTTGGTCGGTATCACAAGAGCTGCCGTAAGTGCTGATAGTATTATTTCAGCTGCATCATTCCAAGATACAACAAAAGTATTGACAGAAGCGGCAGTATCGGCAAAAGTAGATGATTTAAATAATCTAAAAGAAAATGTAATCATTGGTCGTACTATTCCTGTTGGAACCGGTATATATAAAAATCAAGAAATTATGTTTAAGAGTGATGAGAATTAATCTTTAACTCTTTTCATCTTGGCATGTGGAAATTTCCACATGCCAAGAT
>MNYP01000127.1 GCA_001873135.1 Helicobacteraceae bacterium CG2_30_36_10 | reverse complement strand
AAAAACACTTATTTTCACCCATTTATATCGCAAAAACCGGCTTACAAACAACTTTCATTCGACCGTCAGGCTTACTCAAACTCTGTTTTAGAATTTTTAAATATAGAGGTAAATTTGATTGGTAAACTGCCTGAGCAAAATAAAATTTTATACGCTATGAATCATCGCTCTCTTTTAGACATCATCGTGATGGAACATCTATTCTCAAAGCACGATAAAAATGGTGTGTGGATAGCAAAAGAGGAGTTATTTGCTCCTATTTACGGTGGTTTTTTTAAGTACAGCGGATGCTTGAGTGTTAACTTGGAGAGTAAAAAAGGACTGCTAAGTTTCTTTAAAAAAATAAAATCCACACTCTCAAAAGTTGATGATTTAAATATTTACATTTTCCCTGAAGGCGAAAGAAACAAGGGTGAGGGAATTTTAGAATTTCAAAGTGGTGCTGCAAAGATTGCAAAGGCAAATAAGCTCGATATTGTGCCCGTATTTATTAATGACACGCTAGAGAGTGTATTTAAGAAGGCTCCTTACAAAGAGAAGAAAATCGTTCATATTCATGTTGGTGACATCGTAAATACACAAACGCTTGAAGATGATTATAAAAACTTTATGAAAAATGCAAAAGAGGTAAAACAGTGAGTAAAATGAAACTAGGTGTAAACATAGACCATGTGGCAGTACTAAGAGAAGCAAGACGAGTGAATGACCCCGATATTTTGCAGGCTCTTTATGTGGCATGTGCAAATGGCGCTGACCAGATTACTATTCATTTAAGAGAAGACAGACGTCACATTCAAGATAGTGATGCTAAAAATATCATTCAACACTCTAGTCTGCCCGTTAATTTAGAGTGTTCTATAAATAAAGAAATCTTAAATATAGTTTGTAAACTTAACCCCCATCGTGCAACTTTGGTTCCCGAAAAAAGAGAAGAGGTGACAACAGAGGGCGGACTTGATGTTTTTACTTATGAAGACCAAATATCATATGCCATAGAGCAGTTGCACGACTCACTTATCCCTGTTTCACTTTTTGTCGATCCGAGCATAGAAGCGATGGATAAGTCAAAAAAATTAGGCGCTGAAATGGTTGAGCTTCATACAGGGACTTTTGCAAATCTGTTTGCCATGCTCAACTCCTCTCTGCCCTACTCAAACCACTCTGTAAAAGAGTTCGAACTACCCCGTTACGAGCTTTCAGAGCGACTTGAAAAAGCACTTGAAGATATCAAAAATTCTGCTATTCATGCTAACAAAATCGGGCTTGAAGTAGCGGCCGGACACGGGCTCAACTACCATAATATTCACGAGATGATGAAGATTAAAGAGATAATTGAGTTAAATATCGGTCAATGTATAATTGCGAAAAGTGTTTTCACCGGCTTAGCAGATGCTGTTAAAGAGATGAAAAGACTCACGACAAGATAGATGATAAAACCTACAATAGCTATAAGCGTCGGCGATTTAAACGGAGTGGGAATTGAGATAGCTCTAAAATCCCACGAGGAAGTCTCCAAGTTATGTCATCCTCTTTACTGCATAAATGATTTTATGCTTACGCAAGCTGCAAAACTTTTAGATGTTAAAGTTCCGAATGATTTTCATATTTGGCATGTGGAAGGTGAATTTGAGATAAAAATCGGCAAAGTAGACTCGGCATGTGGAATGTACTCGTATAACTCTTTTATGAGTGCTGTAAAACTCTGTGAAGAGAAAAAAGCCGATGCAGTCGTAACTCTGCCTATTCACAAAGAAGCTTGGATGTTAGCTGGTTTAGAGTTCAAAGGGCACACCGACCTGCTGCGAAAACACTTCAACAAAGATGCCATTATGATGCTTGGCTGTGAGGAGATGTTTGTAGCACTTTTTACCGAGCACGTACCGCTCAAAGATGTCGCCGCTTCTATAAAATATAAAAAATTAAAACAGTTCTTTTTAGATTTGCATGCAACTATTTCAAAAGATAAAATCGCGGTTCTTGGTTTAAATCCACATGCCGGAGACAACGGGGTTTTAGGAGATGAAGAAATTATAATTACTAAGGCTATAAAAAGTGCAAATAAAAAAGTAGGTTTTGAGCAGTTTGTCGGTCCTATAGTTCCGGATGTTGCCTTTGCTCCGCACTTTCGCAAAAATTTCAACTATTATGTTGCTATGTATCACGACCAAGGCTTAGCCCCGCTCAAAGCTCTTCACTTTGATGAGAGTGTCAATATTTCTTTGAACCTCCCAATAGTGAGAACCTCCGTAGATCATGGGACTGCTTATGATATTGCCTATAAATCAGAGGCGAAAACTCTTAGTTATATCAACGCTATAAAGAGTGCTATCGGATTAATAAATTTATAAATTTTCCAGTATTCTTTGAACAACTTCGGCCGGATTTTCAGAGTTGTAAATCGGGCGGCCAACCACTATAAAATCGACCAAAGCATTTTTTGCAAATGCTATGTCAGCTACCCTTTTTTGGTCACCTGCCTCTTCACCAAAAGGACGAATTCCAGGAGTCAGCGTCATAAACTCTTTTGAAGTCACGCCTTTGATAGACTCACTCTCAAAGGCAGAGCACACAACACCGTCAAGTCCACTCTCATAAACATCTTTTGCAAACTGGTCAGCTTTGGATGCAATATCTTTTTCATAAACTTCACTAAACTCTTCTTCACTAAACGAAGTCAGCGCTGTGACTGCCAAAACAATCGGCCGTGACTCATAATTTTTTAACCTATCCATAACTTCACTCATAGCACGTTTTCCTGCACTTGCATGTACATTGAACATATCAACGCCAAGTCCCATAATAGACTCTGCAGCATCAGCCATAGTGTTTGGTATGTCATAAAGCTTTAAATCTAAAAATATTTTAAAATCAGGATTTATTTTTTTAAGTTCCAGTAAAAAGTCTTCACCGTCGCGAATGTATGTTCGAAGTCCGACTTTAAGCCAAATGTCATAACTTTTTATTTTTTCTACCAGCTCTAAATTTGCTTGTTTTGTAGGGAGGTCAAGGGCTACGCAAAGTTCCATAATTACTCTTTTTATATTATTTGTGAAATTATAGCATTCTTGGCATGTGGAAATTGTTAAGAGTATCTTGGCATGTGGAAATTTTAAATTCTCGAGATTTGTCCCGAGAATTTAAAAAGAGAATAAAAAAAACTATATTTTACAAGACTGAACTAGACTCGCAATAATAGCAACAATACTTGGATCTTCAAGAGTTGAGATATCCTGAGTGATTGCTTCACCCTTGGCGATTGAGCGTAAAATACGACGCATAATTTTACCTGAACGAGTTTTAGGAAGTCCTGGAGTAAAAACCATGTCATCACAAACAGCGATATTACCTATCTCTTTTTTAATTACTTTGTTAATCGCTTTAACTTCTTCAACTTCATCAGCTATACCTTTATCAGATTTAAGCACAATGTATGCAAAGATGCCTTCTCCTTTAATTTCATGTGGCTTACCAACAACTGCAACTTCGGCTACATTTGGATGTTTTTTGATAGCCGCTTCAACTTCAGCCGTTCCCATTCTGTGTCCTGAGACATTGATAACATCATCGGTACGACCCGTAATAGTAATATAGCCATCTTCATCATAACGAGCACCGTCACCGGTAAAGTAAACCGGTTTGCCCTCTTTTTTTACATCACCGAAATAAGATTTCACAAATCTCTCTTCATCACCCCAAACACCGCGAATCATAGCAGGCCATGGGCGAGTAATACACATAAGACCCGTCTCACCTACTTCCGTTTTTGCACCATCGGCATCTAAAATTTCTGCCATTATTCCAGGCAATGGAAATGTTGCACATCCCGCTTTAATTGGTGTAGCGCCTGGAAGTGGGGAGACAACATGTCCACCGGTCTCAGTCTGCCAGTAAGTGTCTACAATAGCACATTTAGAATTACCGACCTCTTCGTAGTACCATTTCCATGCCGGAGGATCAATAGGCTCACCAACTGTTCCGAGAATTTTTAGAGATGACAGGTCATATTTTTTAGGCTCATTTTCACCCATTTTGTGTAAAACACGAATAGCAGTCGGCGC
Organism: Helicobacteraceae bacterium CG2_30_36_10; assembly: GCA_001873135.1. GTDB lineage: Bacteria > Campylobacterota > Campylobacteria > Campylobacterales > Sulfurimonadaceae > Sulfurimonas. Next base: position 13,639 of record MNYP01000127.1, on the reverse strand, counting down.
CGTATAAAATTGGTTAATTCTATGCTCTTCTATCATTTTCCAAGGACGACCGGCATCAGGATGCGTTATAACACCCTCAAACATTAAAGTTGTAGCACCCATAGCAAGTGGACCGTAAACTATATATGTATGCCCAGTAATCCAACCGATATCTGCCGTACACCAGTAAGTGTCATTCTCTTTTACATCAAATACCCATTCCATAGTCATTTGAGCCCAAAGAATATACCCTGCAGAGTTATGCTGAACTCCTTTTGGTTTGCCTGTTGAACCCGATGTGTAGAGTAAAAAGAGTGGATCTTCAGCATCCATAACTTCGGGCTCACATTTTGTCGGCTGATGCTTAATCAATTCGTTGTAAGAGTAGTCACGTCCCGCTACCCAGGTAACTTCTTCATGATTTCTCTCAACTACCAGGACTTTTTTTACCGGTGTTTCTCCGCTTAAAGCTTCATCAACAACAGGTTTTAGCATATATGGCATATCTTTTCTATAGGCTCCATCTGCAGTGATTACGACTTTCGCCTCAGCATCTATGATTCTGTCTTTAAGTGCCTCAGCAGAAAAGCCGCCAAATACGATAGAGTGAATTGCCCCTATTCTTGCACATGCCAGCATTGCATAGGCAGCTTCAGGAATCATCGGCATGTAAATTACAACCCTATCCCCTTTTTTTACACCAAATTCATTTTTAAGTAAGTTGGCAAATTGATTTACATTATAGTAAAGTTCAAGGTATGTAATAATTTGCTTATCACCTCTATCACCTTCAAATATAATAGCTGCTTTATTTTTGCGAGTATCCAAATGACGGTCAATACATTGTGAAGAAACATTTAATTTTCCACCCTCAAACCATTTTACAAATGGAAACTTACTCTCGTCCAATACATTTGTAAAGGGTTCTATCCAATCAAGCTTTTCACTGGCATAATTTCCCCAAAAACCTTCATAGTCTTCAACAGCCGCATCTTGCAAGTCTTGATATTCACACATGTTTTTAATTCTAGCATTTTTGCTGAATTCTTTATTTGGTTTAAAAACCTGTTTTTTTTCAATTTCTGACATCAATTTTCCTTGTATGTTTTAACTTTTTCTTCTACGCTAGTATAATAAATTATATCTTATAAAAAATCAATTTTAGCTTGCATAAAGAAAAAAAATTATTTTTAAAATATGTTTTTACACATTCTCTTTACGCTTCAAATAGTTTTATTCTTAATCCTATTTTTAAAGCCTGTGTTTATCCTTGGTTTTAGCCCTTTATAGTACCCGTACGTTATAGCTTTTTTTAAAAGATAAGCTGTATAACCTTGCACTTTGATAAACTTAAAAACTTCTCCAACAGCGTACTTACCGCCAAGTGCCACAAACATTCCCATTATATTTGCTTTAAATGGTTCAGGTTCCTTTTTTTCTATACGAGTTTTTATAGCTTTTGCAACATACTCTGCACTCCGCTCAGCACTTTGAGCTGTCGGAGGTAAAATCTTCGAGTGTTCATCTCTCATCTCTACGCAATCTCCTATTGCAAAGACATTTTTATATCCGGAGACATTTAATGTTTTGTCAACCACCAACTGATTGATTCTATTTTTTTCACAATCTATTGCTTCATTTAAAGGAGGTGCTTTAATGCCGCCTGTAAATATCATAAAACAGTACTCCAAGTCCTCACCCTCTTTAAAGGATATTTTCTTTGAATCTACCTTTGATATAAAAGCATTTATCAGAATCTTTACACCCAATTTTTCAAGTCTTTTTTTGGTATTTTTTATAATAAAAGAACTCGTTCCAGGTAAAATAGTAGCACTTGCATCTATAAGATAAATATTTATATCTTTAGCTCGAACACCAATTGTTTTTTCATAGTTGTTCAGTACATAAGCCATCTCGGCAGCTACTTCAACTCCGCTTAATCCGGCTCCGCCGATGGCGATGTTGAACTTTTGCCCTTTTTCACTCAGTTTAGTGTTGAGTTTGTTATAAAGTAAATTTTCAAACTCTTTCCTAAAATTAAATGCACGATTTAAAAATTTAACCCCGTAACTGTTTTCTCTAAGTCCCTCTATAAATGAAAAGAAGTTTGTTCTTGCTCCAACTGCTAAAATGGCATAATCAAAAGTGATTTCTTCATCTTGGGAGTAAACAACCTTGGCTTTAAAATCCACAGAGGTAATTTTCGTCTGTATAAATTTGACTCTTTTAAACCCTTCACACCAACTTTGTAAATCAATCGCTATATCGTGCACGTCCAATTGTCCGGCTATATAACCGTAAGCCTCTGTCTGAAGATAGTGATAGGGGTTTTGATCCACCAAAATAATTTCAATATCATTTTGATCTTGCAAACTCTCAATAGCTCTAAGCCCGCCATATCCACCGCCGATAACCAATACTTTATTCATTTTAATACACTGCCTTTAACTCTTAAGTTTTAAAAAAATCATAGCCGTCATAACCGCATCATTCACTGCATTATGGGCACCCATATTGGGTATATTATATTTTTTTAGCATAGTATCAAAACGCAGGTCAATATGCCCTTGCGGTATGGTCGCTATTTGTGCATCATAATACAATTCTGAGACCTCTATCATTTTGTTTGGCAGTTTTATTCCCAGCAGCGGTTTGAGGTATTTATTTATCATATCTGCATCAAATTCCAAATAGTAACCGACAAGGGTTCTGCTGCCTATAAAGTTTAAAAGCTCAGAAATTGCCTCATTTGAGCTTTTTGCATACTCAACATCGCAGGGGCGAATTCGATGAATTTCTATGCTTTTTGAACTGATGGCTCTAGAGTTTTTTACATAAACTTCAAAGGTTTGCGAAGTGAGTATTTTATTATCTTTTATTTTGACTGCACCGATTGAGAGTATTTCGTCTACTTGCGGGTTCAGCCCCGTAGTTTCGGTGTCAATAACAACATATTCGCCGCTTCTATCTTCATCAAACAAAAATGAAAATTTTTCATCTTTTAATTTTGCTTTGTTTCGCTTTTTTTTAAAATTGTTATAGAGTGAAAAAAACATTATCCAACCATATTTAAGTGAAAATGAAAAATCATAAACTTCTTAAATTTGTTGATGACTTTAAAACTGTCTTTTAACAAATCCATCTGAATCTTTTGCAAATTCTTAGGGTTTATTAAGTTACTCTCTTTCATCTCTTTAGCTTCTAACATCGCTTTTAGACGAATAGAAGAGAGGGTGTCAAAACTCTCCATAAGTTCGGTTGCAAAGTTTTTGTCAATAATACCTTGGTTGTTTAACTGCTTAATTCTTTCTATAGTGTTTGTCTCTTTAATCTCATACTGCAACGCCAAAGTTCTCACTCCGTGAACGAGTGCAAAAATACCGCCCTTTTTCAAATCAAGCTTGTTGTTATGATTTTTTTCTAAAACGAAACTAGAAAAGAGCGACAAAGGTGTTTCAAAATTTAAAACCGCCTTGGCAATATGCGCTAAAACATCATCACGAGAGTGAAAACTATAGTGCAGATGATCTGTGAGTTCATTTAACAACTGCACATTACCGGCTACACATTTGGCATCTAAAAATATGCTTAGGTTTTTTAAGTTTTCTTCATTTAAACTAGTTACCCAGGAACTTATAAGAGACTTATATCCGCTTACGTCTCGTCGCCAAAAAACGTTACTAACCATGACGCCTCCGCTGCAAACAGGAAAACCAAGTTCTAACAAATAACTGTTGAGCTGCACCATTGGCATGTGGAAATCTTCTATATCAATTCCGTCTTTAACAATGAGCGCATTGTCTTGGTCGGTTTTAAGTGTTTGCTCTTCCCTGCCCTCTGAACCCATAACTATAAGAGCGCACTTGTCTCTGAGCTCAACACCCACACACATATCAAAAACTTTTTTGTAGATTTTGATGTTGAGTGTTGAGACAAGCTTTGTGATATAGCGGACTTTTACACCTTTGGAGTTTAAAATTATTAAAAGGTTTTTTAAATCATCTTGAACATTCTTTAAATCATCTACATTTTTAGCCTTGTCTATCTGAACAGCCACTAAATGGGAGTGATTTGCAAAGTAACTCAGCAGGTCAAGCTGTTCAAGCACTCCTTTTATCTCTCCCTTATGCATAACGACTATACGCTTAATTGAGTTTTGGGTCATGATTAAAAGAGCGTTAAATAAAAAGTCGTTCAACTCTATACTGATGACTCTACTCGAAGCTATTTTACTGATTTCTTCATTGACATTTACTCCTCCTAAAAGAACTTTTTCTCTTAGGTCTGTATCTGTAACTATCAAATATTCATCATTTACTTTGAGTAAAATAACATGTGCTTTAGCATCTCTCATTTTTACTAAAGAGTTGTATATACTTTCATCACTCTCTACGACACAGGCACTGTGTAAAAACATATCTGAAACTCTTGACATCAAAAATGGTGTTAACTCACTTTGAGCAGCATAATCTTTTAGGTGTTGATGACGCGTTACAAAATCTTGCAAAAAGTAGCTTTGAACTTTTTTGTTTTGCATCAAATCAAGAAAATCTTCTTTTTTAATCTCATAACAAATAAGGTCTTCGTCAACCACAAATCTACTTTCACATTTTTCATATATAAGAGCATCGGCATCAAAACTGTCGCCTGCACTGTAAACATTATGAAGTTCATCGTCAACAAATTCGGCAACTGAACCTTTTATGATGATGTAAAATGCGATGGAGGGAAGGCTTTTAGAGATGAGAAGTGTCTCTTTAGGATAGTAAGCAATGTCAATCTTTTTCATAAGATTCTCCAGTGCAGTAGCGCTTAAAAGCTCAAAAGGATGGATAGATTCGATAAGTTTTCTTTGATCAAGGATGCTCACATAATACTCCAAGTGTAGCATGTGGAAAATAGATTCCACATGCCAAGGTCATAGTCTAAAATGAAGTGAACTTATTCACTTCATTTTAACCGTCTCATGCCAAGGTTAATTTATATTAATGTTCAGATGCACCCTCTGCACCGATACCTGTTTGACTTCTGATGTATTGAGCTTCAAAAGCTTCTCTCTCAGCCTCGGCATCATGAGAACTGTCAGTAATCGAGAAGAACCAAATACCGACAAACGCTGCCGTTACAGAGAATAAAGCAGGGTATTTGTAAGGGAAAATTGCCTCTGCATTTCCTAAAATCTGTACCCATACAATTGGTCCTAAAACAACTAAAATAACTGCAGTTGCAAGACCTAAAGAACCGCCAATAACAGCTCCACGAGTTGTAAGTTTACTCCAATACATAGAAAGAAATAAAATCGGGAAGTTTGCAGATGCCGCAATAGCAAAAGCAAGGCCCACCATAAACGCAATGTTTTGTTGCTCAAATGCAATACCCATAATGATAGCAACAATACCTAGAACAATAGTAGCTATTTTAGAGACTCTCATCTCAGCCATACCATCAGCTTTACCTTTTTTTATAACAGAAGCGTACAAGTCATGAGAGATTGCAGAAGCACCCGCAAGCGTCAGACCTGAAACAACTGCCAAAATAGTAGCAAAAGCAACAGCCGAGATAAAACCTAAGAAGAAATCACCGCCAACTGCGTGAGAGAGGTGAATCGCCGCCATATTGTTTCCGCCAAGAATAGGAGAACCGCCATCAATAGCTTGTTTTGCTATGTCTAAATAAGCAGGATTTTGAAAAACCATAACAATCGCACCAAAACCGATGATGAAAGTTAAAATATAAAAATAGCCGATAAAACCAGTCGCATAAAAAACTGATTTACGAGCTTCTTTTGCATCGCCCACAGTAAAAAATCTCATTAAAATATGAGGAAGACCGGCCGTTCCAAACATCAGTGCAACTGCCAAAGAAATAGCTGATATTGGGTCGGAGACTAGTCCGCCTGGGCTCATTATCTCTATACCTTTAAGTTCTGTGGCATGTGAAAAAAGTGCACCGAAACTAAAATCGTAGTGTGCCATAACCGCCACCGCCATAAATGTCGCACCGGCAAGGAGTAAGAATGCTTTTACAATTTGTACCCAAGTAGTTGCAAGCATACCGCCAAAGGTTACATATAAAACCATAAGTACACCGACTAGAACAACCGCCACTTCGTACTGAAGACCAAAAAGAAGTTGAATCAGTTTACCCGAACCCACCATTTGAGCGATAAGGTATAAAACAACAGTTGCAATAGAACCAGATGCCGCAAGTGTACGAATCGGCATCTGCTTGAGTCTGTAAGAAGCAACGTCGGCAAAAGTGTATTTACCCAAGTTTCTCAGTGGCTCTGCAATCATAAAAAGAATAATCGGCCAACCGACTAAAAAGCCGATTGAGTAGATAAGACCATCATAGCCTTTCATATAAACAAGACCGGAAATTCCTAAAAATGAAGCCGCCGACATGTAGTCACCCGCAATGGCCATACCGTTTTGAAAGCCTGTTATACCGCCACCTGCGGTGTAGAAATCTTTTGCAGATTTTGTACGTTTTGCAGCCCAGTAAGTGATACCTAAAGTAGCACCTACGAAGATGACAAACATAACGATTGCAGAGACATTAAGAGCCTGCTTTTGTATTTCGCCTTCAATAGCACCCGAAGCAAAAACTGCCAATGTGCCGAGGATAAGAAATAAAAATATTCTATTCATATTCATCTAGTCTTCCTTTATAGAGTTTTTAATTTTGTTGTTCAAAGCATCAAATTCACCGTTAGCTCTTTTGGTATAAATACCTGTCAAGATAAATGCGAAAACAATAATTGCCATACCGATAGGAATACCTATGGTTGTCACAGAACCCTCAGCTAAAGGTATACCTAGAGCAGATGGATTAAAGGCGATAGTTAAGATAAAAGTAAAATAGACTACTAATATCGCTACAGTGAGTTTTATCGCGAAACTGCTTCTTTTTGAGACCAATTCTTGATAATCATGATTATTCTTGATTTTATCAACGAGTTCTTTGTTCATGTTTTGTCCTTTTGTTGTTAATACAGTATCAGAAGTAATTCTGCTACTTACGCTAACGCTGAGTTTTGCTCAGCGCAAAGCTCTCGCGACTAGTCGCTCTTAATCAGTGCTAGAAATTATAGTTTGCTATAAATCGGTATTCATTCCAGTCTCTGTTATCTCCAAATTCCGTTGGGAAATTTCCACGAAGACGAAGGCTTAGCTTTTTAACCAACTCTGGTTTATATATAATATCAAAACCTGGTTCATTTGTTGTTCTTGCAGTGCCATAATCGCTGTTTGCATCCATGTCAAATGATGCATAATAAGCTGTTGTAGAGAGGTCAATTCCATGATCTTTAAAATCATACGTTGCAGCAACTTTATAAGCTTTTGTGCCTGCTAAAAACATATGACGTGTCACCATACCTTGTGTAAATGCCGGCATACCGCCCCATGGAGTTAATGTCGATTTATTTAACGCATCACCGGCATCTGCTTCACTCTGTTGTGAATAAGCTACAAATGCTTTAAATCCGGCAATACTTGCACCAAATTTAGCACCCCAATACATACTATCTACATCTTTCGTTGCATATGAGCCCATTCCATCTTCTTTAATGAACTGAACAGCTACAAATGGTTTTACTGAATCACTTATCAGACATTTCCACTTCACATCAGCTTGCAAGTACACTGCATTTAGAATATCGTAACCATAGTAATCCCATGCTTGCAATGAAACATAATCATTTTTATAAATTGCAGCAACCGTACTCACGCCATCTGTTTCTTGACCTATTGCCCAAGTACCCATGTTAGTGAATTCACCTTGATACTCAGCAGTATTACCCACAACAGCAGTATAACCAGCTGTTGCACCTACAACTTTACCATCGTATGCATTAGCAAATGTACCGGCTGCAATTTTAGTTACATGTGCTACTATCAATGTTGTATTGTCAATATCTTTATTACTTAAGACATAGGCTTCAAATAAGTTTGGAAGCATTCTTGCATCGTCTGAACCTGCCATTGGAGTATCCAACTTTTGACGACCAGCTTTAAATGCTGTATTTTCATACTTATATTGTAAATATGCCTCGCCAAGAATCGAGTAGGAAGAACCATCATTTTTCAATAATGTTGTATTTAACATACTTGAAGTATCTGATTCAAGATCATATAATACACGATTCGTAGTGTAAAATGCAGCACCAAAACTTAGACCATTATAGTCAGCAGTTTCAAACTTTAAATGACCACCGATAGCTGTTGCAATCTGATTGTCAGGTTTTGTGTTATCATCACGATTGATATAAAAGGTACGAATCTGACCGCTCGTTTTTCCTTCACTAAACATAGAACTTAAATCTTCTGTAGCATTAACATTAACTGAACCTAGCAGTCCAAGCGTTAAAACACTGATTACGATATTTTTTTTCATTCAATTTCCCAAATATAAATTTAACACTTCAATAGTAGAGTACGAAGATAGCATGAACATAGCAAAAAGACAATTTAGATACAAAAATGAAAGTTTTTTTAAGGATGTGTATATAAGTAACAATAATACCGTAGAGCTCAAATACTATGGCATGTGGAAATAATTTTAGGGTTTTTCTATCATATAGCCCATTGCACGAATATTATTTATAAAATCTTCATGTAAAGATTTTTTCAGTCTGTTTATTTCAGCACGGATGGTAGCATTATCTACAATCTGTTCATTCCATACATATATACTAAACTGCTCAAAATCAACAACCCGTCCGCGGTTTCTGGCAAGCAAGTCTATGATTTGTGACTGTCTTTTTGTAAGTGTTTGGGGAACTGCGTTAAAGAGTAAAGTGCTATGTTCTTGGTCATAACTGTAATTTTTTGAGAGTCTTAGTTGAACTCGTGGAACTTCATTTGACAAAACTATTCTGTCTAAACGTAGAGCTAACTCTTTTAAGTGAAATGGCTTCTTTAAGTAATCGTAACACCCTAGGTTATAAGCTCGAGAAATATCTTCTATGTCTACAAGTGCACTGATATATATAGTCGGTATATGAATTTTTAGCTTGTGAATATGCTCTAAAAAACTAAGTCCATCCATTCCGGGAACATTTATGTCGAGTATTAGCAGGTCATAAGAGTTGTTTTTAATGCTCTCAAAAGCCTCTAGCCCATCAAAAAATATGTCAACACTATGCCCCACTCCTTGAAGATACTCCTCTATTGATTCATTGAGCATCACCTCATCTTCTAGCAGTAAAATTTTCATTATTCACCCATCATTTGAAATTTATATGTAAAGATTGTTTTTTCATCACTAGAATTGAGAGAAATTTGAACACCCTCTTCATCGCATATAGTTTTAACAAGTCTAAGTCCTATACCAAATCCCTCGCGATTTCCTTCTTCTCTGTAAAAAGATTCAAAAACTTTATCGGTATTTTTGATTTCTTTAGACTTACTGCCTACAGATAGATAGATATAAACGCCCTCTTGTCTCAAACTAACTTCAACCTCTTCATTTGGCAGGGTGTATTTTATGGCATTTGTAATAGTGTTATCAATAACCCTCTGCAACTTTGTTTCATTAAAGTAAATATACAAACTCTTGGCATGTGGAATATGTTTGAACTTAATCTTAGAAAGCTCTGCCACCTCTTCAAAAAAATCAAGTCTGCAAGTGAAAAAAGAGCCAATATCGATAGCGCTTTTTGGGTACTCGACCTGGTCTTTTTTTACCAAATAACTTAAATCATCATAGATGCTAAATATATTTTTTACCGCAGCTTCTATTTTTGAGAGTTGCCTGTCTTTACCGTTTTTCATTACAAAGAGCTCTATACTTGTAAGCATGACACTCAGCGGCGTATTTGTTTCATGAACCGTATATCTTAAAAACTCTTTTTGAGAATTGAGCAGATTTTGAGAAAATATTTTCTCTTTTTGCAGGTTTTTATTTATCAAGAGAAGTTTGTCGGTTTTTTCTTTTACCTTATCTTCTAGGCTAAAATTGAGCTCTTTGAGTGTTCTTTTTTGCTCATTTATAGTCTCAACCATTTCGTTAGCATAACCGAGCATAGTCTTAAACTCTGAAAAAAAGATGGCATGTGGATTTAAAACCTGCTCATTTTGTGCCGTGTTTTTAAAAAAATCTAAAAATGCCTGCATATCTCTTTGTAATAAAGTGTTAAAAATTTTATAAAGCCCGAGCATTATCGTAAAAAGAATAAAAGCCAAAGTGGAGATGGCGATAGTGTTTTTAATAAGAAGCGTTTTGAGTTTTTTTTGTGTCTGCTCATATTTTTCATCTAAATTTAGAGTACTCTCTTGTAAATGATGCTGGCTAACCAAAGCTCTTTCATAGTCATAATAGTTCTCTTTAATGAGTAAATATGCGAATATAATAGTAAATACAAAGATAAATGCAGTTGTCATTATATTTGCTTTTTTTATTGTTATTGAATTTATATTTAGTAAAAAAAATACATGCAACTTGTTTATAAAACTTTTCATCTTTGAGAGTAAGCCTTTAGAAATTCTGCGTTAAGAGCATTATATCAATATTATTTTACACTGTTTAGAAAACTTAACTATAATTTCAAAATTAAAATACAAAGGACCACAATGTTTGGTAGAAACAAAGTAAAAACATACGACTTAAGTAAAGAAGAGATGGCTAAATTTCAGTGGGCAAAAGTAACCACTGCCAAGGGCGTTATCTGGATAAAATTATTTGGTGATGAGACTCCAAATACCGTAGCAAACTTTGCACATTTAGCAAATACAAAATTTTACGATGACCTTAGTTTTCACCGTGTTATTCCTGGTTTCATGGCTCAGGGTGGCTGTCCGACAGGAACAGGAACAGGCGGACCAGACTGGTCAATCGCATGTGAAACTGCACTCAACACTTCAAAGCACCGTCGTGGAAGTTTGTCAATGGCTCACGCCGGACCAAACACGGGCGGAAGCCAATTTTTCATCTGTTTTGATGACACGCCTCACTTAGACGGTGTTCACACTGTTTTTGGTGCGATTGAAAAAGACGATGCAGAGAGTTTTAAAACTCTTGATAGCATTAAAGGTCAAGATAAAATCAATACTATTGAGATTTTAGAAGAAAAATAAATATCACTTGCACATGCCAAGGTTAAATTCTTGGCATGTGCAAACTCCCAAGGAAAAAACATCTTAGTCCACATTTGCTGCAGCGTTGACTCGCACTTTTTTTTAGAAAAACTCCAACACGATTACCCAGAGGAAAAACTTACAGGTTTTTTTTACGACCCAAACATTCACCCCTATTCTGAGTACCAACTCCGTTACCTTGACGTTCAAAGAAGCTGTAAAAAGCTAGGCATAGATTTGCTTGAGGGCGAGTACGACTTTGAAGCATGGATGCAAGCAGTCAAAGGCTTAGAAAAAGAGCCAGAGAAAGGCGCAAGATGTGAAGTCTGTTTTGATAAACGTTTTTCCGTAAGTGCAAAAAAAGCGCTTGAACTCGGTGAGAAAAAAATTACGACCACTCTGCTTGTCAGCCCTCTTAAATCCCAAGAGCAGCTCAAACGTGTCGGAGATGATTTTTTTAAAAAAAACGGCGTAGAGTTCATTGCCGTAGATTACCGCTCAAAAGGTGGCACACAAGACCAAAGCCGTGTCACAAAAGAGGAGCAGCTTTACCGCCAAGACTACTGCGGATGTCTCTTTGGACTCACTATGCAAAGAGAGCAGCAGGACAAACTTATGGATGAGATGTTCTCTCCAGTTTCAGGTCAAATTCTCCCGGCTTCCATAGAAGAGAGACTTCAGATGTACACGCACCGCATGGAGTTAGAAGATCAAAATATCGCCTACAAAATAGTGAGACAGAAGTTTTTAAACTACCGTCAATTTAGCTGTAAAGTGACAGAGGGTAAAAGTAAAAATGTTCCCGCTTATGCACTTTCTTACTCAACACTTCCAAGAAAAAAAGCGCAAGGTTGCATAGAGTTTGAAGCCAAAAATATTCATTATTTTAACCGCGAAGAGATAAAATTTATAACATTAAAAGAATTTAACTTGGCATGTGCAAATGATTATAAAAACATGAATGAACTTATTTTTAATCCACCAAGTGTGGAAGAAGAGTTAAAAATAAGAGCTTCTTACGGCTGCACAAACTACGATTTAACTCCGTTTATTGTTATTGAAAAGATTATGGATGAAAAATTAACCATAGAACTTGATGCTAAAACTTATGAAGACGTCTGCGAAAAACTAATCATACTCTAATAATAATTTTGCTAAAATATACAAAATTATTTTATAAGGCATTTACTCATGATTATGGATGTTATCGAAATTCAAAAAATTATACCTCACCGTTACCCTTTTTTACTTTTAGACCGTGTTACAGGTCTTGTAAAAAACGAGTCCCTTGTAGGTTTTAAAAATGTTACTATCGGCGAAAATGTTTTTCAAGGTCATTTTCCGGGTCACCCAATCTATCCTGGTGTTCTCATTCTTGAGGGCATGGCTCAAGCCGGTGGCATTTTAGCATTTAAAAGTATGGATGACATGACTGAAGAACAAGCTGCAAACAAGGTTGTTTATTTTATGAGTATAGACAAAGCTAAGTTTCGCTCCCCTGTTAAACCGGGAGACAGACTTGAATACAGAATTTCTGTTATTAAAAACAAAGGTGCTATCTGGGTACTTCAAGGCAAAGCTTATGTTGATGACACTTTAGTCTCTGAAGCTGAATTAAAAGCTATGATTGTAGATAAATAAATGAATAAAATTTCTCCACTAGCTATCATTGAAGATGGTGCAATTATCGGAAAAAATGTAGAAATCGGTCCATATTGCCTAATCTCAGCTCAGGCAATAATCGGTGATGGGACTGTTATAGACCAAAATACATCAATCTACGGAAAAACAACTATCGGCAAAAACAACCATATCTATTCACATGCCGTAATAGGTTCAGTTCCCCAAGATTTAAAATTTGCAGGCGAAGATGTTGAACTCATCATCGGTGATGATAATAAAATTAGAGAGTTCACTCTTTTTAACCCTGGAACCAAGGGCGGCGGTGGAAAAACCATTATCGGTTCGCATAACCTTTTTATGGGTTATGTTCATATCGGGCATGATGTCATCATCGGAAGTCACTGCATCTTAGCCAATGCCGCAACTTTAGCTGGGCATGTGGAAATGGGAGATTATGCTGTTATTGGCGGTATGACTCCTATTCATCAGTTTGTACACATCGGCGATTATGCAATGGTAGCCGGAGCTTCTGCTCTAGCCCAAGATGTACCGCCGTTTTGTTTGGCTGAGGGCAACCGTGCTTATCTTCGCGGCCTGAACTTAACAGGGCTTAGACGTAACCTAAAAAGAGAAGAGATAGACGAGTTAAAAACAGCATACAGAGAACTTTTTGAATCTGGCAAACCACTCAAAGATGTTGCAAGTGAACTCTTAGAAAACACTGAGAATCATCATGTGCATAATCTTTGTAACTTTATACTAAAAACAAAACGCGGCATTCCGTATGAGAGAAAAAATGTATAACAACACTTATAAAAAGACACTAGTGTCTTGGGCTTCCTGCCGAAGGAAACCAAGTGTTAACGTAGGTAGCGGAATTACTTCCGATACCCTAACAAAAATAAAGACACTAGTGTCTTGGGCTTCCTGCCGAAGGAAACCAAGTGTTAACGTAGGTA
>MNYP01000134.1 GCA_001873135.1 Helicobacteraceae bacterium CG2_30_36_10 | reverse complement strand
TTCAGCATTCATACCTTGAATTTCTCTTGCAATAAGACGAGATTTGATAGGTGAAACACGGATAAATTTCAATAATGCTCTAGCCATAATTAACCTACCTTTTTCTGTACAGAACCTTTATGGCCCTTAAATGTACGAGTTGGTGCGAATTCACCTAATTTATAACCAACATGATTCTCTGTAACATATACAGGAACAAATTGACGTCCGTTGTGAACATTGAAAGTTAAACCAATCATGTCAGGTAGAATAGTACTTCTACGTGACCATGTTTTAATAGGTTTTTTGTTGCTTTCAGCCTTCGCTGCAACAACTTTTTTCATTAAATGATCATCAACAAATGGACCTTTTTTTACTGAACGAGCCATTAGCCTACCCTTTTTGCATTTGGTTTACGACGAGTAATAATAAGTTTACTACTTGCTTTATTACGACGAGTCTTAGCACCTTTAGTCGGTTTACCCCATGGAGTAACCGGATGACGACCTGAGTTAGTTTTACCCTCACCACCACCATGCGGGTGGTCAATAGGATTCATTGCAGAACCACGAGTTTGAGGACGAATACCTAAGTGACGCTGACGACCGGCTTTTCCGATAACGATATTACCGAACTCTTCATTACCCACTGAACCCATAGTTGCTAGACATTCACCTAGAACTAAACGCATTTCAGAAGAAGGCATACGAAGTGAAACGTACTTACCGTCACGACCCATAATCTGAGCAGAAGTTCCAGCGGAGCGAACCATTTGTCCACCTTTACCAACTTTTAACTCTACGTTATGAACAACAGTACCAACCGGAATATTCTTAAGCTTCATAGTATTACCCGGTTTAACATCTAAACCAGACTCAGCAGCAGTAACAACATCACCAACACTTAAACCTTTTGGTTGAAGTATATATCTTTTGTCACCATCAACATAAGATATCAGTGCGATACGACAGTTACGGTATGGATCATATTCAATAGCGCTTACAGTACCTGGAATATCAAATTTATTTCTTTTGAAATCTATGATACGGTATAGTTTTTTAGCACCTGCTTGTTTATGACGAGATGTGATACGACCATGATTGTTACGACCAGCAGTTGTTGGAAGTTTTACAAGCAATGAACGAACGCTCGCTTTAGCTGTAATGTCACTTGAATCAACATTAGTCATAAAACGACGAGACGGAGTCGTTGGTTTATAAGTTTTTATTGCCATCTTATACCGCCAAACTTTCTATTTGTGCACCCTCAGGTAGAGTAACATAAAACTTTTTAAAGTTATTTTGTTTACCTGCAACACCACGGAATTTTTTAACTTTTCCGTTTTGATTCAATGAGTTAATGTTACTTGGAATAACACCAAAATACTCACGGAAAACCTCTTTAAGACCCATTTTTGTCATACGAGGAGAAGTCTGAACTACTATCACACCTGCTTCTTGCATACCAAGAGTCTTCTCTGTATATAATATAGACTTGATGTCTGTAATATCTGCCATTACTTAGCCTCGCTTGTCAGAGTTTCCCATACTGCTTTTTCGATCACGATTGAACGATAGTTAGCAGCTAAGAAAGCATTTAATTCATTAGACTCAATTACATAAGAAGCAGCGATATTTTCAAATGCTAAGTATGTTGGCTCATCTAATAAAGATTTAACAATAAGAACATCTCTTTGGTTTAGTGCTTTAAATATTGCTGCTGCATCTTTTGTTTTACCAGATACAACTTCAAGACTATCAACAATAAAAAGAGTGCCATTTAATGCATGCTCATTTAAAGCAAAGTTTAAAGCAAGTTTTTTCTGCTTTTTATTTACTTTTAAGTCGTAGTTACGGTTGTTTTTAGGACCAAATGCCTTACCACCGCCTACGAATACAGGAGAACGACGTGAACCAGCACGAGCGCGTCCGCCACCTTTTTGAGCCCATGGCTTCTTGCCACCACCTCTAACTTGTGAACGAGTTAAAGCTGTTGCACTGTTTGCTCTCATAGCAGCTTGTGCAGACTTTACATACAAGTACAAGTTATGAGGATTAATACCGGAAAAACTCTCCGGTAATGCTAACTCTGAAGCTTTTTCTAATTTTTCATTTAAAACTATTGCGCTCATTATCTAGCTACCTTTACACGACCTAAAGCACCGTTTGCTCCGGAGACTGAGCCAACAACCACAAGGATTTTATTTTCAGCATCGTAAGAAATAATTTCATTCTTAACACTATTTTTTGTATTTCCGTATTGTCCAGGCATTTTCTTACCCTTCATAACACGACCCGGCCATTCAGCATTACCGATTGAACCTGTTCTACGACCAAATCTATGACCGTGTTCAGCAGGACCGCCACCAAAATTCCAACGAACCATTGCACCGGTAAAACCGTGACCTTTAGTGTTGAAAGTAGTTTTTAATGTAGTTGCACCAACTAATGGAGCGAAATCTACATCACCGGCTTCAGTGTTTGCTACTTCTAAAGTAATAAAACGGTTAAACTCAGATGGAAGGCTATATTTTTTTTGTTGACCTTCGATTGCTTTATTCATTTTTTTACCGCTCTTGTAAGATACAATTGCAGTTCCTTCTTTAACTTCACATACTTTCATATCAAGTACTCTTAAAAGAGTGACTGGCTTACTAGGTACTGTGATTGTACGGCTCATGCCGATTTTTTCAACAATATATTCCATGACCTCTCCTACTTATCCATAGAGCGAACTTCAACGTCCACTTCCGGTGCAAGATCAAGTTTCATTAGAGCATCTACAGTCTCCGGCGTAGCGGAAACAATATCGATAACTCTAGCGTGCATACGAATTTCAAATTGTTCACGAGCTTTTTTGTTAACGTGAACTGATTTTAAAACAGTATATTTACGAATCTTTGTTGGCAAAGGGATAGGACCACGAATCGCGGCACCTGTACGCTTTACAGCCTCAACTATTGACGCTACTGATCTATCAAGTACACGATGATCATAAGCTTTCAATTTTAAACGAATTTTTTCCATGTTTTTCCTTCTAAAGAACCCATTAGGTCTTGCCTAACTATTTTAACGAGACGGAATTGTATCTAAATACAGAGGCTTATTCAAGGTTTTAGGGAGTAAAAATTGATTTATCTTTAAATTTATTTCCTTTTAATAAGGAAGTGGTAGAATGTCGTTATGGAAATACTATTAGAAGAATTTTATAAAACAGATATATATATAGATAAGTTTCATTTTAGAAAAGTATCTTTAGATGAAAATAGCTGCCAGATTAATGGTATTTCACAAAGTGGAAAAACAAAGCTAGTCAAAAATTATCTGCTTTCACTCAAAAAAAATAGCTATTTATACATAGATTGTTCAGATATTAGAATAGAAGTTGCTAAACTAAACGACACTCTCTCTGCCTTTTGTAATAAAAACAAGATTGATGTACTCGTTTTGGATAACTATACTTTTAATATTGAAATTGTTAATGTGCAACAACTCATACTCTGCTCTCAAACTCATCTCGAGATAGATTTTTTACAAACTTTATGGCTCTACCCTTTAGATTATGAAGAGTTCTTATCGTATGAATACAAATACGACTCCAGTGCACTCAACCACTTCTTCCAGCTTGGAGGATATCCCTCAATGCACAAAGTAAATCCTGATGAGAGAAACATCTATCTTCAAAGAACACTTAAATATGCGCTAGAGGAAATGGAATTTGACATTCTATGTTACTGCGCAAAAGTTATGGCGCAAAAGGTCTCCGCTTACACTATATATGAGCGGCTTAAAAACAGCCGTAAAATCTCAAAAGACAAACTTTATAAATCGTATGAAAATTTAATCTCTAAAAAGTACATTCATCAACTTCAAAAAGTTGACCACCCAAAAGCTACTAAAAAAGTATACCTCTGTGATACATCTCTAAAAACGGCACTAACAACTGACAAACATTTTGGACGGCTCTTTGAAAATATGATATATTTGGAACTTTTAAAATCACAGACTGAGTGTTATTATGCAGATTCAATTGACTTTTATCTTCCACATGCCAATGAAGTAATTTTAGGAATGCCTTTTGCGGATGAAAGAACTCTTTTTAAAAAGCTAGAGAGCATAGAAGCCTTTATCTTTACCTACCAAGTAAAAAAAATAACCATTATCACTATGAATCGTGAGGGAACTGTTTCTCACCCTTTTTCAAAAGTTGAGATGCTTCCATTTGATATATGGGCACTAGGAGATTAGTATGAATAAATTATGCGGCATAGATGAAGCAGGACGAGGACCGATTGCAGGTGATTTAGTAATAGCGGGCTGTATTTTGAACTCTCACATAGATGGGCTGGATGATTCAAAAAAATTAAACGAGAAAAAAAGAGAAGCTCTTTATAGTGAAATAATCAAAGATTCACACTATCATATAGTTACTTTTTCGCCAAAGCAGGTGGATGACGACGGTATATCTAAATGTTTGGCATGTGGATTAAGAGAAATTATGCAAAATCTTCCCTGCGGCGAGTACCTTTTTGACGGCAATACTACTTTTGGTGTAGAGGGCTTGCAAACGATGGTTAAAGCTGATGGCAAAATTGCGCAGGTGAGTGCTGCAAGTATTTTAGCAAAAGTAACCCACGACAGAAACATAATTAAAGATGCTAAAAAATACCCAGAGTATGAGTTTGAAAAGCACAAGGGTTACGGAACCGCTCGGCATGTGCAAATGATTAAGAAGTATGGGTATTGTGAGATTCACAGGCGAAGCTATAAACTAAAGGCACTTGAGCCAACTCTTTTTTAAATTTGCACATGCCAGAATTCTCTTGGCATGAGACGGCAAAATAAGGTGAACTAATTCACTTTATTTTAGACTATGTAGATTATGAAACTGTGTTTATAGCTAATTGCGCCATTTTCTGCATATAATCTTCAACACTGGCATTTGATTCAACTACTTTTTCTAACTCTGTTACAAAGTACTCTTTGGTTCGCTCATCTGCAATATTAAAGGTATAAAGCACCCACTCAACATTGAGTTGAAGCTTTTCATCTTTTTTTGATACCTCAAATGTACGGTAAAGATTGATATCCGTATTACTGAGCAGATCTAAAACTTCCAAGTAAAACGGACTTACATCATAGTTTACCAAGAGCTCTAAATCACTAAGAGGAATAGAAGCATCAATCTCTTCGAGTTCATTCTGACCAACAATCAGCGCATCACCAATTACAATCTGCTCACCGATAAAGTAGGGCTTTTTTTTGAGAGACAATGCATTTGCATCACTATGTATCATATGTCGATTCAGGCTTGCCATCTCATCTATAAGTATAGAGTTAAAAAAAGTGTAAATAGTATTTGCTTGTATATCCAGTTCCACCTCTTCTATACTTTTTGTAAGAGGGTTTAGAGATATTGCTCTCATTAAAAATTCTCCAATAAAATAACGTTGACATAAGTGCCTTCAGCTAAATCGCCGTCATCTTCACCGCTAAGCATTAAAGCACTGCCATCGAGCATATTGGTCAGAATTGCCGAACTTCCGACTTTTTTATCTTTAAAATTTACAAAGTATTCGCCATCTTCTACAACTACATTACACGCTGTAAACTCTGTCAGTCTACTTCTCTTTTTAAAGTTTTCACCAAGCTTTGCGGCTACACTCACATACGCTTTTTCTCGTCCGAGCATTTTAGCTACAAGCGGAAGCACATACAAAATAGCCATGACGGTTGAAGAGTATGCAAAGCCCGGAAGGGCTAAGATAAATTTACTCTCTCTTTGTGCAACCATTATATGTTTGCCGGGCTTTATTGCCACGCCTTTAAAAATTACCTCAGCACCAAGACGAGGTACTATGTCTTTTACAAAGTCGTAGTCACCCACACTTACTCCGCCCGTACTTACTAAAATATCAGCGGATGCAAGTGCATTTTCAAAGGTTTTCATAATAGAATCTTTATCGTCGCCAACCGTTCCAAGCTGAATTACCTCAGCGCCGGCTTGCTCAAAAAGTGCAGCAAGAGTATAGTTGTTTGAACTTCTGATTTGAGCCGGATTTTGGCTCTCTTGCCCAAGGTCTAAAATCTCACTCCCTGTTGCTAACACTGCCACGCGTGGACGAATGGCAACTTTTACCATGACTCTGTTTAATCCTGCCATTACACCTATTTGAGCAAAAGCGATTTTTGTCCCTTTTTTTATAAGTACGTCTCCCGCCTTATAACCCTCACCTATTTGACGAACAGAGCTGGCATGTGGAACCGGTTTATCTATGATAATCGTGCCATTTTCTACCGTCACATTTTCTATCTGGATTAAAGTGTCACTTCCCTGAGGCATCTTAGAACCGGTAAATGTTTTTATACACTCGCCGGACTTTAAAACTCTTTTTTCATCACTGCCTGCTGGATTAAAACCGAGTATTTTAAGACTCTCTAATTCTAAGTCAGCGTGTTTGAGTGCATAACCGTCCATAGAAGCTGTCGGGAATTGAGGATCGTTATATTTTGCTACGATATCGCATGCTAAAATTCTTCCCAATGAAGCGCTCATGGGAACATTCTCAACTCTTAAACTATTTATATGAAGCAAATCCAACATATTTTGGCTTGTCTCGTAAGATAATAAAGTCACTTTTTTAATCCTTAATTTTATTGCATAAAATGAAGGAAACCTTCATCTATTAGTCCCATAAAGGAACGAGGTCCCTTTACTCCGCTTGGACCGTTGTGGTCACTAAAGTATTTTATTGGCTAAAATTCCACTGCCTTGTATTGCGGTTGATCGCTCAAGTGCATACACTCTTTGTCCGTTTTTTAAATCATACTTCCAGATAGGTGCGGAGGTTTTAAAGTCTTCAACAAAGGTGTCTATAAACTCTAAGGCAACTCTTCTTTTTGGAGAAAAAACAGCAGCGATATAGGAAGATTCATGCAGCATAACATCTCCACGGGAGTGCGCCATTTTTATAACCGCCCCTTTTGCTTTTGCCCTCTCCTGCCAAGACCTAAACCAGCTCTCTAAAATAGGTTCATAAATATCAAAACTGAGTCCCTCAATACCATCTTCACTTCTAACCGTTCCCACAAAGGGAATGTATGCTCCGTAGTTGCTCGCGGCTTCTTGCTCGTACCACTCTTTTAAAATTTTGGGTACATCAAGTGCACCGTTATATAAATAAAGCACGTCTCAACCGCCACAAACTGGAGGTAAAAGTGAGACTTTGTCCCCGTCTTTTAAGCTTACTTCGAGTGAACTTACCAGTGTGTCGTTTACCGCAACTGCGCAGTTAGTGAGCCACTTACTCAGTTCTTTATCTGCTTGCAAAAGAGTTGCAAGTTCACTTAAATTTGTTATCTCTAACTCTAAGGGTGCTTTTTGTATCGGACCCAAAAATTCTACTCTTATCAAAATGGACACCTTTTTATATATTTATGGAAGCGATTATATCAAAATAAGCTAATAGGTGTATAATTTGATTCATCTAATCTTGGAGCAAGCTTTGGTTTTTGGAAAAATAGAATATCTCAATTTATTACCTTTTCATGTTTTTATGAAGCGTTTTACAACTACACAACAGTATAGGAGTATGAACTATAAAAAAGGTGTGCCTTCAAAAATCAATCAGAAATTTTTAACTCGCAGAGTCGATGCTGCTTTTATTTCAAGTATTCATGCAAAAAAACAACGGCATGTGGATTTAGGAATAATTGCAAAAAAAGAAGTTCTGAGTGTTTTAGTCATTCCACATGCCAAAGGCAAAAGTGACTCAGAATCGGCAACGTCAAATGTTCTTGCCAATATATTAAACATAAAAGGTGAGGTTCTTATAGGAGACAAAGCCCTTCGTTATCGACTACAAAACAAGCCTCATATTGATTTGGCTCAAGCATGGAAAGAGAAGTTTGACATACCTTTTGTTTTTGCCGTACTTTGCTATCATAAAGATAAAAAGTTATACAAAAAAATTGAAAAAGGGTTTTCAAAACAAAAAATTAAAATTCCTCAATACATTTTAAAAGAGGCTTCAAAAAAAACGGATGTAAAAGAAAAAGATATATTGAAGTATTTGGAGTATATATCGTACAAGCTAGATACCAAGGCCAAAAAAGGTCTTAGTACTTTTTATAAAGAAGCTGGGCTTGCACGCAGAGCTATTTAACTCTTTTAGCCAATCGTAGTTTATATGCTGTCATATCGAAATCTTTCATTGTTGATGAACCGCTCTCTATCGCAGCTTTTGCAACTGCACTAGAGACTTCAACGATTAATCTTTTGTCAAATGGTTTTGGAATAATATAACTTTTACCAAATACCAGTTTTGTGTCATAAAGCTCATTTAAATACTCAGGAACTTCTGCTCTTGCTAACCGAGCAAGTGCCTTGGCAGCTGCAATTTTCATCTCAATATTTATTTTTTTGGCACGAACATCCATCGCACCTCTGAAAATAAACGGGAAACCTAAAACATTATTTACTTGGTTCTCATAGTCACTTCTGCCCGTTGCAATAATAGCGTCAGGTCTTGCGGCTTTTGCCTCATCCGGAGAGATCTCCGGAGTCGGGTTTGCAAGCGTAAAGACAATAGGATTTTCACCCATAAGTTTAACATCTTCAACACTAAACGAACTTGGTTTTGAAAGTCCTATTACAACATCGGCACCCGTAAAAACTTCCGACTGCGTCATAGCTTTTTGTGCAGAAAACTCTTTTTTGTACTCATTTAAATCATCTCTTGCAGTATGTAAAACACCTTTAGAATCAATCATATAAATATGTTCAACACCCATATGACGATAAATTCTAGCACAAGAGATTGCGGCAGCTCCGGCACCGATAACTACAACTTTAATCTCTTCTAATTTTTTGTTTGTGATTTCACAAGCATTCATAATTGCTGCAGCGGAAATAACAGCCGTACCATGCTGGTCATCATGCATAACCGGGATATTTAGCGCATCAACAAGACGACGTTCAATCTCAAAACACTCAGGCGCTTTAATATCTTCAAGATTAATTCCGCCGAAAGTTTGAGCAATATTAATGACGGTATCACAAAACTTATCTACGTCTTCAGTATCAACTTCTATGTCAAAACTGTCAAGTCCTGAAAAAGCTTTAAACAAAACGCCCTTTCCTTCCATAACCGGTTTAGAAGCAAGTGCACCGATGTTTCCAAGACCTAAAACAGCAGTTCCATTGGAAATAACCGCTACGAGGTTACTCTTTGCAGTATATTTATAAGCATCCTCAGGATTTTTTTCAATCGCTAAACAAGGAACAGCAACACCAGGCGTGTAAGCCATAGATAAATCTTTTTGAGTCGCCACAGGTTTTGTAGTTTCTACAGAGATTTTTCCAGGTTGTGGAAATTGATGATAATCAAGTGCTTCTTGGTCCGTTGCAGTTATTTTTGACATGAGATTAACTCCATTAATTTATTTTTTAAATTATATCTTAAAAAACTATAAGCTTATCTTTAGAATAAGTCACTTTTATGTATAGTGCCATTTGCAGGTTCTCACAAAAGCGACCAATTTCGTTTTTTATGCAGTTAAAGAAGTCGTAGGCGGTTCTATGCGTAGAGAATAATTAAACTATTTTACAGATAATATCGCCGACTTCTTTACCTAAAGAGTTGGCTACAACTTGGCATTTTACCTTCAGTAAAAAGCAGATATTTTTTCTATGCGTTGGGCTGAGGCTTTCATAGTTTCCCATCCCTTTTGAGATGACTAAATCTGCACCGTCAAAGAGCATCTTGGCATGTGGATTTGCGCGAGCGTATGCAAAACCCGGAGTATTTACTCCGCTGTCGACAAGATTACAAAGCTTATCAAACCCTGCACAGAGTGCCTCTTTCATAGTCACATCATTTATGATTGGCGTGCCTCTGACCATGTACGTATACTCGGCATGTGCAAACAGTTCTTGTAGAGTCTCTATAAACATATAATCAAAAATATGCTCTCCTACATTATCGCCGAGAATCACAACACTCTTGGCATGTGCAAGCTGCTCTTGTAATGCGAGAAAATCATTATGTGCAAATTCTGTATGAAATATTTTTTCAAGCTCCTCTTGCAAATCAAACTCGACCTCGGCAGCCAAATCTATGACGTTTCCTGCAACTGCTATTTTGGTGGCAGTTAAGAGTTTATCTTGGCTTAGGAGAAGTTTGTTTTTTAAAAGTGGTACGAAAGAGAGTGCTTTTTGTGTTGAGAGTTCTTTGACCTCATTGTATAAATCATGCTTATTTGCCAGGAGAGCCATTTTTTCATAAACATCTGCGGCAATTTCCGGAGGCGTCTTTGAAAAAGAGAACTCCTTGCTCATATGCTCAACCGTTGAAGTCAGTTCTTGGCAAAGGAGAGAGGAGGCATTTATGGCATTAGAGACTTTAAGACTTTGGTTAATTATACATCCAACACAGGCTTCATCAATAGTCATTTAAAGGTTTTACTTGTCTGTATGTTCTTCGATTGCTTTGTTCCACATAAGTTTGTACTTTCTTCTCATAAACTCAACTTCTTGTTGTGAAAGTTTCAGTTGTTCAGTGAAAGTTGCTATTGTTTTTCTATCTTCATCATAGAGTTCTTGTAAAGAGGCAAGAGCCTCTCGTAAAAATGTATTTTCTACTTTTACAGCTACAATAGTCTCATCTTTCGCATCAAGTACTTTTTCATGGAGGTTTATTATAGTGCCAATAGTTTTTTCAATAAACTCAGGCTGAACCATCATTTCGTGAGTGTTACGATCGGCAAGTTTTCTAAGTTGAGCCGGAACAACTTCAGCACTCCCGCGTGAAGGGTCTATATATCTGAGACCGTCTTGAACTTTGATAGTGAGTTTACCTCTTTGTATCAGCTCTTCAACAGCAGAAATTTCTAAACCTGTCAATTTCATATACTCTTCATCACTCATCCACTGCATAACATCTCCCAAAATAGGTTTAACCTATATTTTAATTATTGTTTCAATCTCTAACGAATCCATCTCAACTTTTTTTGCTTTTGCAATACGGTCTTCTTTTAATTTCACTGTTAGCTCTTCATTATCAAGCGCCATTATTTGCATAGCCAAATAAGCCGAGTTGATTGCGCCGGCTCTTCCTATTGCTACTGTAGCAACTGGCATTCCAGCCGGCATTTGAACAGTTGAAAGAAGAGCATCTATTCCGTTTAATGCAGAAGCGCTCATAGGAACACCGATGATTGGCTTGACTGTTTTAGAAGATAAAACACCGGCTAAATGCGCCGCCATTCCCGCAGCTGCTATGAAAACCTGGGCACCTTTTTTCTCTGCTGCGAGTATATACTCTTTTGTTCTCTCAGGTGAGCGGTGCGCTGAAGAGATAACCATCTCGTATTGAACACCGAAGGCTTCTAGGGTATCTGAGCATGATTTCATGACTTCATAATCGCTTTTGCTTCCGATAACTATAGATACAAATTTCATTTATCTCTTCTTTAATTTAATTTTTGAAATTATACATAAATTTCTTATTTTTTTAAACATGTTCACATATCTGCGGTCGCTGGTACTCTAAAAAAAGTGTATGATGGAAAAGTCGTTGGAAGAGTTATAGGGTTTTCATTTCCGCTGTGAACCTCATCCCACACTTTTCCTTTTTGTGAGAGCAGTTTTTTTAGTTTCAAGTAAAGTCTGCCCTCTTTTTCATAGGTTGAACCGATTTCATTGTCTACTATTTCTATTTTAGAATTCAAGGGAGCCACAACTTCGAGCTCATCATTTGGAAGCGTTTTATACTTACACAGCATGTGCGTTCCCTCTTCGTTTACAACACCGCTCACCTGATGCGTTCCAAGCTGCATAGAAAAATCTAAGCTTTGTGTGTCATGTTTTTCAAAGGGACGAGAGATTAAGTAAGCATCTGTGTAGCCGCGGTTTTGAAGAGATTGAAGTTCGTATTGATATTTTTCGCTCTCAAATTTTCCGTCGTAATAGTCATCAATCGCCATTCCGTAAGCTTTTGCGGTTATAGCGGTGTAATAGGCTGTTTTTGTACGCCCCTCTACTTTTATGGAGTCCACTGCACCGCTCTCAAGGATTTCCTTTAAATGTGAAGCTAAATTTAGATCTTTAGAGTTCATAATATAAGTGCCGACACCCTCATCCTCTTCAAGCTTAAAAAGCGTTCCGGTCTCAGGGTTTGCCGCATATATTTCATAAGGAAATCTGCAGTCGTTTGCACAGCTTCCACGGTTTGGAACACGTCCGCTTTGAAGCGTAGATATTAAACATCGCCCGCTGTAAGCAAAACACATAGAGCCGTGAACGAAAACTTCAAGTTCAAGCTCTGGTATCTCTTTTTTTATCTCTTTGAGGTCTTTGAGTGAAATTTCTCTTGCCGTAATAATGCGGGTCGCCCCCATATCGTGATAAATTTGTGCATCTAAAACATTCATAACATTGGCTTGAGTTGAGAGGTGAAGCGGCATATTTGGCGCTAAATCGTGACAAAGTTTTAAAACGCCGGGAGTTGCTACTATGAAAGCGTCCGGTTTTAGTTCATTCATGGCGATTATATGTTTTTTTAAAAGGCTGATTTGGGAGTTAAAAGGAAAGCCGTTTATAGTAGTGTAGACTTTTTTGCCTCTTGCGTGTGCGTACTCAATGCCCTCTTTAAACTCCTCCATACTAAACTCTTTACCGCTTCGTATGCGAAGAGAGAAGTGACTGACACCGCCATATACGGCGTCTGCACCAAAGTCTATGGCAATTTTTAATTTTTCTAAAGTTCCCGCAGGAGAGAGAAGTTCTACTCTTTTCATTTATATTCTCGCTTTAACGCTTGTAAATATAAACTACTTACAAGCTAAATTTTAGTGAAATTTTAGCCAAAAGAGTTGGCATGTGGATTAAGAATATAAACTACTGTCCAAACTGTGCTAAAAGTGCCTCAATATCATCAACTGATGCTGTGTCGTTATGGGTATCTCCTACAATATGTGTGGCAGATGCAACACGTTTACTATCATCTATCCTGCCCTCAAAGAGTGTGTTCATGTATTTAGAAAGTGCACGCATAACATTAATAACACGCTCAATTTTTTGACGGTGAATATCTTGATATTGCATAATATCCATTACACTCATAATTGAATCACCGCTGTTTTGGAGTGTTTCTACTGCAATGTTTGCATCTTCGAGTGCTTCTTCATTTTGAGCAAGAGAAGTAGCAAAAGCTTTAACATCCGGGAATTTCGTGTTTAAAGTAGTAAAAAGTGTGATATTTGCTGTTAATGTCTCTATGACTCTTTGAAGATTTTCTTCTTTTTCCATCAATTCATTACTGATGCCCTCAATAATATCAAAGATTTCACTCGCTTTTTCTTCACTCTCTTTTGTTACATCATCGAGCTGGTGTACCATTTTGTTCTCATCAGTCGCAGGAAGCGGCCAATGATGAGAAGTATCACTGTTATAACCGGAGGGAACACTTTTCTCTGCCTCAGGTTGAGAAAATTCTTCTTCTTGAGAACCCCCCTTTTCTACTTCTTCTGCAGCCTCTTCTTCTTCAAATTCATCAACATCGCCGTTCATTAACGCATCTAATTCTTCTTGAGTCATGCAAACTTCTCCACTTCAAAAATAGGGTAATTTATTATTTAGCACTATAATATCATAAAAAAGTATAAATGGGATAACAATGATAGTAGATTTACACAACCATACCGCACTCTGTAACCACGCCGAGGGTGAAATTTCTGAGTATGTAGAAATGGCTATAAAAGCCGGTACTGCGTACCTTGGATTTTCAGACCATGCTCCTATGGACTTCGACCCGAAATACCGCATGAGTTTTGAGCAGATGCAAAAATATGAGAGTGACGTTCTGCAAACGAAAGAGAAATACAAAGATAAAATAGAGATACTATTAGGGTATGAGGTGGACTATCTTGAGGGTCATATAGATGAAAGAATCTTAAATGCAAAGGTCGATTATCTCATCGGTTCTGTTCATTTTATCGGTGATTGGGGTTTTGATAATCCTGAGTTTATTGGGCGATACGAGAACGAAAATATAGACGAGATTTGGCAAAAATATTTTGATGCAGTAGAGATGATGGCACAAAGCCGACTTTTTGACATAGTCGGGCATATTGATTTAATAAAAATCTTTAAATATCTGCCGAAGAAAACTATACTTGAGATTGCAAAAAATGCACTTCTGGCCATAAAAAAAGCAGAGATGGTTTTGGAGGTAAATATGGCAGGTTTAAGAAAACCCATACACGAGCCCTACCCCTCTTTAGAGATTTTACAAGAGGCGTACAAACTAGGCATTGCCATAACTTTCGGCTCTGATGCACACAAACCTGAGCAGGTAAGTTTGTACGCCAAAGAGGTCATAGAGATGGCAAAAAGTGTCGGGTACACTCAGTGCGCCATCTTTAGAGGGAGAAAAAAAGAGATGATAGATTTTTAGGCATCTGTCTTTTGCCTTTTTTTAGAAGTAAACAGCACGACTGCTGAGCTTAGAAGTGCACCTATAAAAACAATAGTATAGCCCGTCGGCAAGTCGTAAAAATAAGAGAGTACGATAGCGCTGATAGTAAAAAACCAGCCGAAGATAAAACTGCCAAAGAGTCTCTTTTTGATTCCTAGTGAAATACTTACCATTGCAGGCGCTATAAGTAGAACAAAAACAACGAGCACTCCGGCTAACTGCACGGATGAACTGACGGTTATTGCCAAAAGCGAGAAGAAAAGAAGTTCTTTGTAAAAGCCTTCTAATCTAGGGTAAACATTCCAGATAAACAGAGCAATAATGGCATAAATAATGGCGCTTTTTATTACCTCATCCATCGGCGTGAAGAGTATATCGCTTGCCAAAAGAGATTTAAAATGCTCCATTCCCTCAGAGGAGTTTGCAAGCACCATCATAATGCCACTTGCCCCCAAAACATACAACAAACCTATAAAAGCTTCAAGTTTGAGTTTCCTTTGTGAAGCGACTGCAATTAGAAAAGCACTCAGCAGGGCAAAAAAGAGCGTGAGCGTATAAAAGTACTCATGATGAAAATATCCAAGACTGATAGCAGAGCCAAGAGCCGCAAACTGGGCAATGGCGAGGTCGGTGAAGATGATGCCCTTATGCAAGATTCTCTCCCCAAACCAAGCATGAAGCATCACCAAAATAATGACTAAAACAATAGGAACTAAAAGTATATCTGTCATTATAAAGCACCGCTTAGGTAATCAAAAAGAGATACCAAATCTTCAACTTCATCAAGAGCTCCAAGGTCATGAGGCATTAAAATGATTTTAATGCCTGTCTTTTCTTTGAGAAATTCTGCCGTTTTTGTCGAGTGGTATACATCATGCAAAATACAACAAGGTTTTTGCTCTTTAATGAGGTCAATGAGATGAATAGTATGTCTTGATGAGGGGGGAATGCCGGGCAGCGGTTCTATAGTTGCAATAGAAATGAGCCCATATGCATGATTAAAGTATGCCATCACATTATGATACTGCACTATTTTCACTCCCCTGTTATTTGCCATCTTTATTTTCCACATGCCAAGCTTTACTTTCCACATGCCGGAGAAATCACTAAAGTTCTTTTCATAAACTCCCTTATTCTCGCTATCAATGGAGATTAAAAAATCTTTAATAACTCCTGCTAGAATCAAAATATTGTTGGGGTCAAGATGAAAATGCGGGTTTCCATCAGGATGCACATCTCCTCCTGCTCTATCAACGTTTAAAGGCTTTTGCAACAACTCCACATGCCGTGAAAGATCTAAAAAAGTTTTGGAGTTTATATTTATCTTCGGGTTTGAAGCACGGCTGATAAGGGGCGGCAGCCAGCCAATTTCTAACTGACCGCCATTGATGATAAGTGCATCGGCATTTCTAGCCTTCGCTATAAGAGAGGGGCGCGGAATCACAAAATGTGGGTCCCAGTTTCCTTTTGCTAGAACAACTGTATCAACTTTGTCTCCACCGATTGTTTTTGTCAGAGCCCCGATATACGGGTAGGTAACCGCAATATTTAAATTAGCTAAAAGCGAGAGTGGAAACATAAATAACAAGATATATATTCTTTTTTTCATGTTCATCTCCTAGAATGAGTGAGCGCCGTGAGCGCCTATAGCAAAGGTAAGTTCAAAAATTATTTCATTAATCGCTTTATAATTGCCGTTTTGTTTAAATGCGTCATCATGAGAATATTGGAGTCTCAGTTGAGCAAATTCACTTGTTTTATAGGAAGCATCTACAGATATTTTAGCACCGTTTGACTTTTTTAAAAACCCTTCATATCTTAAACCGGTTTTATAGTTTTCAGCAACTTGATAGACTAACTGAGTGTAGTAGCCACTTTGCTCTTTATCGGCATAAAGCGTAGTATCGTCACTCTTCATTTGCCTATATAAAAATTCACTTTGCCAATTGATATAGCTGTAACTGTCAAAATAGTTTTTAACACTTACATCAGCTCCATAAATCTCTGAATTGCCTTTATAAAGCGATGTGCCATCTTCATCTATTATATTTGAAGTGCCATTCACATAACTAAGCCCCAAAAGAACTGATGCATCATTGATATCAAATGAATTTTTCAAGTAGCCAATATAGAGTGATTCCCCATCTTTTTTGTCAAAATCGTTTCCATATGTTCCACCATTTCCACTTTGAAGCATTTCAAAACCTAGTTTCATATACCATGGAGTCGGGACTAACCATTGTAACTGAGCACCAGGAGCGTTCAGCCCCTCGGGTGACAAAAACGAATTATAAACAAGAGGTGCATCGGCAAAATCCCAAATATGCTGATGCTGATTATTTAAGCGTCCAAAATCAGATTTAAACTTCCCTCCTTTTGCTCGCAAATTGTATGCAAGCGCTTTAGTCGTAAAATAAGCCTCTTCAACCTCAACGCCCTCTGGGTTAAAATGAAACACGCCATCAAGTTCGAAAGCCTGATCAGCATTGCTGTGAAGTGCTAACTCTGCATAGTTTAGATTAAACCCGTTGTCCGTGTTAAACTCTTTGAAAGTACCATAATCTCCATAATTAGATGTTGGTTCATTGTTATCTAAATCATCATTAGTCACATTTGTGTTAACATAACTCATATCAATTATAAGTGAAATATCGGGTATAAATTTTGACTGATCGAAGCTGCCACTGCTGTTTTGGCCAGCAAGAGACAGGCTTGCACAAAGTGCAGTAATTACTAATATTTTTTTCATAAGTATCCTAAATATTTTTTTGTTTTTGTAAAGTTGTTTATTTGTTGTTTAGGAGATATGCGGGGGTGCGTTGGAGTGGTTTGTTGTTTTCTTGGCATGTGGATTCGAGATTTGTGTTTGTAAAACACTAGGGCAAAATGAAAAAGAGATATCTGCTACTGTTCTTACGATAATATCACCAGATACAGAGTGCTCATCAACTATACAAATCTGGCATGAAGAACTGTCATGATTTTCTATATGTTTTAGCTCATGTAAAGCACCTACAGTTGTGGCAATAAGAAAAAATATAACAATTAATATTCTTTGTTTAATAAGCCTTTTCATAAATAGAAGTATAGTGTTTTTACTTTAATTTCAACTTTTAGTATTAACAAGCCACATTGAAAAAATATTTAAATAATCCCAAAAAGATTGAATATACTCCGCTGATATCCCCTCTTGGGGCAGTTCTTCTAGCAATCCTTTCATAAGAGTTAGCCAAGTTCTACGACCTGCTTCATCGATGCGAAACGGGGCATGACGACCAACCATTTGATACTCTCCACGGGTTTGCGTGTAGTAGTCCGATCCCCCGCATATTTCTATGAGAAAATCGAAGGCATGTTTTTTTGCCTCAGCAAAATCTTCTTCGTCATAAACA
>MNYP01000113.1 GCA_001873135.1 Helicobacteraceae bacterium CG2_30_36_10 | reverse complement strand
AAAGAAACTCAGACAGATTATAGAGATTTCAAATAAACTATGAAAACATATGAATTAAGGCTAGACGCACTGCATACTTTAGTAGAAAAGATTTTAAAAGAGTTCAAAAACGGCGTCGTTATTTTAAAAGGTGACTTGGCATGTGGAAAGACTACTCTTGTAAAAGAGATGGTAAAACAACTTGGGTGCAGCGATGATGTGACTTCGCCGACTTTTTCATTGCAACAGTGTTATAGCGATAAAATTTTTCACTATGACATTTATAACCACGGCTTAGATCATTTTATATCACTCGGAATGCTCGAAGAGTTAGACAAAGAGGGGCTTCATTTTGTGGAGTGGGGCAATGAAGAGTTGGAAAATATATTAAGCTCTGCGGCAATTGATACGCTTACAATAGAGATAGAAAAAACATCAGACAATACTAGAACATACAAGGTTAGACATGCACACCCTTAGAGCAGTAAATTTAAAGAAAAAAATTAAAGATTTAGAGATAGTTAAGGGTATGAGTCTGGAAATTTCAAGCGGGGAAGTTGTTGGACTTCTTGGACCAAACGGAGCCGGAAAAACAACTACTTTTTACATGATTTGTGGACTTGTTGCAGCGAGTGGTGGCGAAGTCTTTTTTGACGGAGAAAATATTTCCACTATGCCCTTGCATAAGCGCGCTTTAAAAGGCATCGGTTATTTGCCTCAAGAAGCGTCTATTTTTAAAGACTTAAGTGTTGAAGACAACCTTATGGTGGCGGCTCAAGTAAGCATAAAAGGAAAAGAGGCTCAAGAAGCACGCATACTCCAACTGCTTGATATGTTCAACATTGAGCCTATCCGATTTCGTAAAGGTATAAGTCTCAGTGGTGGAGAGCGCCGCCGCGTTGAGATAGCAAGAGCTCTTGTGAATGCACCAAAATTTCTACTTCTTGATGAACCTTTTGCAGGAGTTGACCCTATAGCTGTTTTAGATATTCAAAATGTTATAAAGCAACTTGTTTCTTATGATATCGGTGTCCTTATTACTGACCATAATGTCCGTGAAACTTTGGCTGTTTGTGATAGAGCCTATGTTATTAAGTCGGGTGAGCTTTTAGCCAGTGGAACAAGTGAGGAAATAGGACAAAATGCCGATGTTCGTACACACTACTTAGGCGAGGCATTTAAACTTTAAAGATGGCAACATTAAGACAAACTCAGAGTGTAGAAAATAAGCATAAACTTTCTAACACCTTACGCAATTGGCTCCCTATTTTGCACTCAAGTTTGAGTGATTTGGGTGAAGCGATGGCACCGTTTATAGAGTCTAACCCTGTTATAGAAGTCGAGTCCGGTTATGAAGAAGATTTTGAAAAAAGGATTCCTAGAAAAATAATCTCAGGAAGTGTCAGTAACTCCAGAACCGAGCAGATAGAAGCACTTACAATTCAAAAAAGGTCCTTGTATGAAGTTTTGGATGAGCAGATAGGCAAACCGCTTTTTCCAACACCTATCTCTCAAAATATCGCTACCTTTGTCATTTCAAATTTGGACGAAAATGGTTACTATGAAGGTGAGAGTGAAAAATTTTGTAATGAAAATTCTATCACAATTGAAGAGTTTGAAAAAATCCGTTTGAGATTTGCCTATGTTGAACCCGTTGGGATTTGTGCTAAAGATTTGGCAGAGTCGTTTATATTTCAGCTTGATAGTTCAGACATAAGTGATGAAGCATATAGTTTGGCGACAATAGTTATAAAAGATTTGCAGGCTATCTACAGCTACTCTAATGAAAAGTATTTTAGTGAAGTTATGCGTGTTTTAGGCACTTTTAAAAACCCTCCATCTATAGAATATCAAGAAGAATCTGCCCAGATAATACCAGACCTGATGATCTTTTTTAATGAAGATGAATCTATAGAAGTAAAACTAAACGATGCCTACTACCCGAGTATTCATATAGACACAAATTATGCGGTTGAACATGACTTTATATCGAAAAAAATCAAAGAGGCAAAAAGTCTCGTCGATGCCCTTGACATGAGAAAAGCAACTCTGTATAAAGTCGGTTTGATGATTGTCGAGTACCAGTATGCATTTTTTACCGGCGGTGCTATTATGCCGCTGACGCTTAAAACTTTGGCAGATGAA
The DNA here is from genome assembly GCA_001873135.1 of Helicobacteraceae bacterium CG2_30_36_10. Taxonomy (GTDB): domain Bacteria; phylum Campylobacterota; class Campylobacteria; order Campylobacterales; family Sulfurimonadaceae; genus Sulfurimonas. The sequence goes on along the minus strand of MNYP01000113.1, from coordinate 1,652 downwards.
TTTGGGCATAACCCCTCTACCATTTCACGCGCGATTGCTAACAAATATATAGCCTGCGACAGAGGAACTCTGGCGATGAAAGAGTTCTTTACCACCGCCATAGACGAGGATGTCTCAAACGCTGCTATTAAAGACTTTTTAAGAGGTTTAGTGAAACAAGAGAGCCACGCAAAACCGCTCAGCGATATGAAACTTCTTGATCTGATTCAAGATAATTTTAAAGTCACAATGGTGAGACGAACCATCGCAAAGTACAGAAAGCAGTTAAATATTGCAGGTTCAAGCGAGAGAAAAAAACTCTACCAACTGCATTAGGTTACAATAACTCGGCACCCCAAGGGCATTTGTCGCTTCGCTCGAGCACATGTGGAAATAAAAGGATTTGTGAAGATGATACTAAAAAATGAGTACAAAGAGTTTATACAAAACATAAAGTCCAAAATCCAATCAGCACAGATAAAAGCACATGTGAAAGTCAATGAGGAGATGTTGCGGCTTTATTGGGATATGGCTTCCATGATAGTTGAAAAACAGAAATAAAAGATAAAAACATCCCACAACTTGTGGGACATTTAGAAATGAGTGTTTTTCAAATACCATGGGGACATAACAGAGAAATAATCACAAAGTGCAAATCGTACAATGAAGCAATGTTTTATGTAAATGCGACCATAAAAAACAACTTCTCAAGAGCCGTTCTTCTGCATCAGATAGAGAGTGATTTGTATAACAGAAGTGGCAAAGCCATCACAAACTTTGCTTCAAAACTTCCTGAAATTCATTCAGATTTGGCAATTGAAATACTTAAAGACCCGTACAATTTTGACTTTTTAGATATACGCCAAAGACATGATGAGAAAGAACTTGAAGATGCTTTAATGCAAAACATGACAAAATTTTTGCTTGAACTCGGTCAAGGTTTTTCCTTTTTAGGCAGACAATATAAGCTAACAGTCGGCGAGAGTGAGTTTAAAATAGATTTGCTTTTTTATCATGTGAAGCTGCATTGTTATGTTGTTGTAGAACTAAAAACCGGTGATTTTAAGCCGGAGTATGCGGGAAAACTCAACTTTTACATCTCGGCAGTAGATGGAGAGATAAAAGATGAAAAAGATAACCCGACCATAGGAATTTTGATATGCAGGTCAAAAAATGACACGGTTGTTGAGTACGCACTCAAAGATATAAATAAACCAATCGGAGTAAGTGAATATCAATTTACGCAGATTTTGCCTGAAAATTTAGCAATATAGCAGGTTGGAGTGAGAGAAAATGGTTTGCTTTTTCTAAGTTTGAGATGGAAGCTTTGAATATTTTGGAGAGGTTGAAGCATGGATAAACTAAAATACAGTTTGAAAAAGGCAAAACAAAAATGAAAAAAAATGCAATAGAAGAACAAACTATAAACGATGTTAATTACAAAAAACTAAAAGAACTGTTTCCACATGCCGTGAGTGTGGATGAGAATGGGAAGTATGTGTTAGACCCTCAGAAGTTACAGATGAGTTTAGACCCTAGCAAAGCTAACATTCGTGAGGATGGGTATGGGTTGAATTGGGTGGGGAAGAAGGAGGCTTATCATAATGCTTTTTCTAAAAACTATAAGGTTTTGAAGCCTTTGAATGATGAAGCGAACTCTAAGAACTGGGATA
>MNYP01000076.1 GCA_001873135.1 Helicobacteraceae bacterium CG2_30_36_10 | reverse complement strand
GTGTGACTTTTTCGCTTTAAAGTACCTAATTATAGAGCAAGTTGGCTTGTTGTCTAATTTGGTATGGAATTATTGGGGTATAAAAATAACACAATCTTAATGTATATAGCTATTTCATGTTAGTTTGCATTAAGCAAAATAAACGTATATTTATCCGATCTTAAATACAAGAATACAAGGAATTCCGATGAAAAAAATATTAGTAAGCGTTGTAGCTGTTTTGGCTCTTAGTACGGCAGGTATGGCTGGTGTAAATAATCAAACGGGTTGTGGTCTTGGTGCACTGATTATTAAAGATGATTCTTCTGCGGTTATGTTGGCGCTTCAAGCTACAACTAATGGAACTTCGGCTAATCAAACTTTTGGTATCACTTCAGGAACTTTAGGTTGTCAAAAAACTAAGTTTGTTATGAATGAAATGGCTGAAAAGTTCATTGCTTCTAACATGGATATTTTAGCAAAAGAGATTGCCGTAGGTCATGGCGAGTCCATCAACACTTTGGCAGAAATTTAAATGTTCAAGATGCTGCAATTTTTTCTGCATCACTTCAATCAAATTATAACAGCATCTATACATCTCAAAAAGTAGAAATGGCTGACGTTCTCGACAATATTTCAACTACTTCTTTATAAGTAGTTGCTAGATTAAACGACTTTTTCTCGTTTAATCTACTTTTTCTCTCACACTATATCTAGGAACTTTCATTTTGCTCAAAACACTTATAATCCTCATTTTTTGTACTACTTTTGTAAACGCTTCGCTTTTAGAATCCATAGATGCAGCAGATAAACTAAAATTATCACAGCAAAGATACTGGCATCTATTGCTTCACATGGTTGACGGTAAAAGTGAAATAGATGATGGAAGGTTTTTTTTTGCTCCAAATGGTAAAAGCAATCCAAAGAATGAACTTAATGCTACACTCGGTGCTCTCTACAATGAAGTTGTATTTGATGACAACTCCACAGCGTGCCGATTCCCCGCGAGAAAAGCTTGGCTGCAAGAGAAGCTTAGTATTCATGATTTTCCAACTGTTGAATGCAGTGAATATGATAAAATTTTACAAAGAGTAAATCCTAAATCTGCAACCTTGGTTTTTCCATCGGCACATATTAACTCTCCGGCTTCAATGTTTGGTCATACATTTTTACGAATAAATTCTGCTTATAAATCAAAACTTCTTTCATATGCTATTAACTACGCAGCTAATGCAAACCCAGATGATACAAATGCAGTTGTTTTTGCAGTTAAAGGTTTGTTTGGCGGTTATTTTGGCAAATACTCGCTTTTGCCTTATTACGACAAACTCAAAGAGTATAGAGATACGGAAAATAGGGATATTTGGGAGTATGACCTTAATCTTGACGAAGAGGAGGTCTTAAAAATGTTTAGGCATGTATGGGAACTAAACGGCACCAGTTCATACTACTATTTTTTTACAGAGAACTGCTCCTATAATATGCTTTGGTTTATTGAGGCAGCAAGACCGAGTGTACATTTGAGAGAGCATTTTCATTTCGAAGTTATTCCCCTTGAGACGGTTCACGCCGCAAAGATAGAGGGCATCTTAGATACAACGAATTACAGAGCCTCCAAAAGGTCTATTCTCCTAAAGTATGAGAAGTTAATCCAAGAGAAATATATCCACATGCCAAGAGATTTAGTAAGTACGCAACTGCAGCTCAAAGATATTGTTGATGATGAAAATATTAGTTTGCAGCAAAAGCAGTATATATTAGAAGCTTCAACTGAATTTTTAGAGTACTCCTTTAGTAAAAATGATATGAATAAAGAGGAGTATTTGGAACTTTTTCATAACATTACAAAACAAAGAGCGGCTCTTGGACAGGGCAAAAAACTAGATATAAAAACTCCGCCCAATCCGCTTTATTCCCATAGAGCCATAAAAACAACTGCCGGATTTGGAGTGAGAGAAGGTGAGACAATAGGTTTTTTAGGAATCCGTCCCGCCTATCATGATTTAGAAGATAGCAACTATGGCTTTTTAAGAGGCACGCAAATAGAGTTTTTAAATCTTGAGTTTTCATATTCAAAAGAAGAGCTAAAAATAGAAGATGCAACCATCCTTTCTATAGTCTCATTAGCCCAAAGATCTGAATTTTTTAATAGTTTCTCATGGAGAACAAAATTTGGATTTGACAGAAATTATGTGAATGATAAAACAAATTTTATTGGAACCCTCGGTTTTGGTTACAGCTGGGGAAATGAGCTTGCCTATGTTTACATAATGGCAGACCCACTTTTTTATATGGAAAACAGACCTGTTTCAGCCATAGGCGGAAGTATTGGTTTGGCATTTGACAGATACACTTTTATGAGTACAAACATAGAGGCAACAAAAAGATTTTATGATACCGGCAGAGAACAATATCTAGGACATGCTACTCAAAGTTTCAGACTTTCTCAAAACTTTCAGTTAAAATTTAAATTTGATTATATACAAAAGTATTATTTGGACAAACAAGAGAGTGAAGAGACATATAAGGCGATGCTCAATTACTATTTTTAGTTATCTCTATCTTAGAGTAAATATATAACCATCAGATACTTTTTGCATTGTATATCTGTAAAGCCCGTCGAGTTCAACTACTGCTCTATAATAACCAGAATGATTTCCCACTCTAATAAGAGAAAAAATATTTTTATCTACCTTTTTAGTATAACTTTTCAACGAGGTATCTCTTTGAAAATCAATAACAATTCTATGAGGATTTACTAACAAAAAATTTCTGATAATTTTATCTTTTGTTACAATCTTTAGTATTTTTTCTGATGATAAAAATGTAGCATATTTAACAGAAGCAATTTTTTCAAAGCTGGTTGGTATTTCTTTTATATTTGGCGCAACACTTTCGTTTATTACAGAATAACTCTGTGAAATAAAAATAGGTAAATGCCAATCAATTGAGTTGTTGAGTTTTATAGTTTTACTCTCTATGGAACCATCTAAATTTTTAAATTCTATTGTCACTTTTTGAAGAATTCTAGCTTGAGAAGGCAAGGTTATAGTTGCTCTTTTCAAAGCAGGAGAGCTCATGTCTTTAGTAGATGTCAAGGGTATATCTACTTCGCCTTCTGTTGGGAAAAAAGGATTTTCACGAGCGTTTAAAGTGATTAGTAGAAAAAGCATTATTAGTAAAATTCTAATCAAATTAATCCCTCATTTTTAAAGTATTATATCATTAAACTTGAATTTTTGCTAAATCTAAATGATTGGGCTATTTTGCAGAAATCTCTTTAAGCTCAAAATATTCTCGTTGAAGTTCTGCATTGTCATTTTTTAATCTGACGATTTCATCTTGAAGATAATTTTCATAATCTTCTAATCCAAAAAGCACCTCTACTGAGTTCGTACCATATAAAATTAATCCGAGATAAATCCCAAACACCATAACAATAGAGAAGAGAACCAAAAACTTCCCTAAAGATAAGCCTAAATACCTCTGAGTGAGACTCTGAGTAGTATCTATATCTTCATAAAGTTCTTCTTGGCTCATAAATAATTTCTTAGCTAAACAGCTCTGCACCTAAGTACTCACCATACACAACTTCGTTTTCTATCTCTAAAAGACGGTTGTATTTAGCAGTTCTTTCGCCGCGAGCAGTAGAGCCGGTTTTAATTTGACCACAGTTAAGAGCCACAGCAAAATCAGCAATAAATGCATCTTCACTCTCGCCTGAACGGTGACTCATAACACATGTATAGCCATTTCTTTGAGCCAAACGAACTGTTAACATAGTTTCGCTTACAGTACCGATTTGGTTTGGTTTAATAAGAATAGAGTTAGCTATACCTTTTTTAATACCTTCATTTAAGATATTTACATTTGTTACAAAAAGATCATCTCCGACAATTTGAATTTTATCACCAAGTTTCTCAGTCATTAGTTTAAATCCATCCCAGTCATCTTCGCTCAAACCATCTTCAATAGATACAATCGGGTATTTAGAGCATAAATCAGCATAATAATCAACCAACTCCGCAGAAGTAACCGTACGGTTTTCAGAATCAAGTCTGTACCCGCCCTCTACAACTAGCTCAGAAGCTGCAACATCTAAAGCGATTCCAATCTGTACACCGGCTTTATAACCCGCTTTCTCGATTGCTTCTAAAATAATCTGAATAGGCTCTTCATTTGAACCTAAGTCCGGTGCAAAACCACCTTCATCCCCAAGTGCGGTATTGTGTTTTTTAGTTTTTAAAATACCTTTTAAAGTATGGTAAATTTCAGCAGATGCTCTTAGACCCTCTGCAAAATCTTCAAAACCCATAGGCACAATCATATACTCTTGAAAGTCAACAGAGTTATCAGCATGTGAGCCACCATTTATAATGTTTAGCATGGGAGTAGGAATAACCATAGCGTTAGCACCGCCAAGGTAACGGTAAAGCGGAATACCTAAACTAGCAGCAGCAGCACGAGCAATAGCCATAGATACACCAAGAACTGCATTTGCTCCTAGGTTGTCATAGTTAGCAGTACCGTCAAGTTGCTTCATTTCAGCATCAATAACTGCTTGGTTAAAAGGAGAAAGACCGATTAATATATCAGAGATTTGCGTGTTTACATTTTCAACTGCTTTTAAAACGCCTTTGCCCATATAGCGCTCTCCGCCATCACGAAGTTCAAGTGCTTCACGCTTACCGGTACTTGCACCTGATGGCACTATTGCACTAGCTACTGTTCCATCACTCAACTCCACAGTTGCTTTAACCGTCGGGTTACCACGAGAATCCATTACTTCAATTGCACTTACGCTATCTATAAACATTTACTTACCTTTATATTAATTTTAAACCAGATTTATTCATCTGATTCTTCTATATCCGATGTGTCCATGGTCATAAGATTAGTCACGCCCATAGCAGCTTTAATTTTTTCTTCTATTTCTCTTGCCAACTCCGGTTCTGCTTTAAACTTAGCTTTTACGTTTTCACGCCCTTGTCCGAGTTTAATATCTTCATAGGAGAACCAAGCACCACTTTTATCAACGATGTCTAGTTTAACACCATAGTCAACTAATTCACCCTCTTTAGAGATACCTTCACCAAACATTATATCAAATTCTGCTTGACGAAATGGCGGAGCCACCTTGTTTTTTATAACTTTTGCCTTAACGCGGTTACCAATCTGGCTCTCACCCTGTTTAAGAGATGCAATTCTTCTCACATCTATACGAACCGAAGCATAAAATTTAAGGGCATTTCCCCCTGTTGTAGTCTCTGGAGAACCATAACCCATCATACCGATTTTCATACGAATTTGATTGATAAAGATAACTGTACAGTTCATTTTGTGTAAAACACCGGTAAGTTTACGAAGTGCTTTTGACATTAGTCTTGCTTGAACACCGACATTTTGGTCAGACATTTCCCCTTCAATCTCAGACTTTGGAGTCAAAGCAGCAACAGAATCGATAACGATTAAATCAATTGCTCCGCTTCTGGCAATTGTTTCTACGATGTCCAAAGCCTGTTCGCCGTAATCGGGTTGTGAAACAAGAAGATTATCAATATCAACCCCAAGGTTTTTTGCATAAATAACATCAAGAGCGTGCTCTGCATCAATAAATGCACAGACTCCGCCGGCTTTTTGACACTCTGCCGTAATTTGCAGCGCTAAGGTTGTTTTACCAGAACTTTCAGGTCCGTATATCTCTACAACCCTTCCTTGAGGAACTCCGCCTATGCCTAGAGCCAAGTCTAGCCCAATAGAACCCGTACTAATAGCTCTTATAGGTTCAAATTCTTTGTCGCCTAATCTCATTAAAGCACCCTTACCGAATGCTTTATCGATCTGTTTCATTGCTAAGTCTAATGCTTTTTGTTTGTTTGCGTCCATCTTGGGCTCACTTTTAGTTAATTTAGACTTATTATATGTCAATTTGAATTACTCTATCAAAAATATTTCATTTTGTCATATTTTATTTATATCTAGAACTTTACACATTTTTTTAGGTGCTATTTTATCCATATTTGGTTAAAATCTACTTTATGAAAAGAACTTTAATTGCACACTCACCTGACGCCGATGATATCTTTATGTACTATGCCATAAAATTTGGCTGGGTAGATATGCAAAATACTCTCTTTGACAACATTGCCAAAGATATTCAGACTTTAAATGAAGATGCACTTAAGGGTGTTTATGACATTGTCGCTATCAGTTTTGCTCTCTTTCCTCACATAAAAGAGGAGTATGCGCCGCTGAGAACTGCTGTAAGTTTTGGAGAGGGTTATGGACCTAAACTTATTAAGAAAAAAGGCGAGAAACTCAAAAGAAATTTCAGAGTTGCCCTAAGCGGGGAACATACGACCAACGCTATGCTTTTTCGCATTGCTTATCCTGAAGCAAGAGTGACTTATATGAACTTTTTAGAGATAGAGCAAGCTGTTTTAAACGGTGACGTTCATGCCGGTGTTTTAATTCATGAAAGTATTTTAACTTTTGATGAAAGCCTAGAAGTTGAGCGTGAAATGTGGGATATCTGGCAGGAACTGGCCGGCAAAGAACTGCCTCTTCCTCTTGGCGGGATGGCAATTCGCCGTTCACTTCCACTCAATAAAGCTATTGAGTATGAAGCAACGCTTACAAAAGCTGTTCAGGTTGCGCGCGATCATAAAGAGAGACTCTCAAAAATGCTCATTGAGCGTAATTTAGTTAGAATAGATGCGCCAACTTTAGATAAGTATTTAGAGTTATATGCAAATGATGAATCCATAACGCTGAGTCCTCTTCAATATAAAGCGATAAATAAGCTTTTTGAAATAGGCTATGCACATGGTTTTTACGATACTCCTGTAAAAATAGAAGATTATTTAATCCCTACAGAGTACAAAGAATTAAGGAACTCATAAAATGGAAGCAAAACTCATAGCCCTTGGTGTTGAGACTTTTAAAATGGCTCTTTTGTTGGCACTGCCCGGTCTTTTAACCGGTATGTTTTTAGGTTTGGCGGTAAGTATTTTTCAGGCTACAACACAGATTAATGAGATGACCCTCTCTTTTATTCCTAAAATTTTAGGGGTTGTAGTCGTGATTATTTTAACAATGCCGTGGATGCTAAACTCCATGGTCGACTACTCTACGAGTGTTTTTAACCTAATCCCGACTTTTGTAGAGTAATGGCGACAAAATCAATCAACTTTTCTAAGTTTTCTTCTATGAAAATAGGAGATATCTTAGATGTTACTATCATCGAAGAGTGTAACACTCAACTTCAAAACCACTATCTTTTAGGCTCTTGCAACAACATCTTAATAGGCGAGCAGACGCCTCCGCTTGCCATACTCAGTAAAAAATATGACTATATAACTATAGAAGAGAGTGTTTTAAAAATCGGTGCGGCGACTCCATCGGGCAAAATAGCCCCTTTTTGTAAAAAGTATAATATTGCAAACTTTGAATTTGTTTCTCATCTTCCGGGAACTTTAGGCGGCCTTGTCAAGATGAATGCAGGAGTTAAAGAGTATGAAATTTTTAACCATCTTATCACTATTTCCACGCCCCAAGGTTTAAAGAAAAAAAGTGAGATAGAGTTTGGATACAGATATACAAACATAAATACCACGATTTTAGAAGCTAGCTTTGAACTCTCATACGGCTACGACCTTGAGAAAGTGGCAATCTTTAAAAAAATGCGTTCAAACCAGCCAAGCACTCCAAGTGCGGGGAGCTGTTTTAAAAACCCGCCCGGCGATTATGCCGGAAGACTCATAGAAGCTGTCGGGCTCAAAGGAGAAAGAGTCGGCGGCATGGAGTTTAGTACGGTACATGCAAACTTTTTAGTAAATGCCGACAAGGGCAATTTTAAAGATGCCCTGTTTTTAATACAAGAGGCTCAAAAAAGAGTTTATGAAGAGTTTAAAATTTGGTTAGAGTGTGAAATAGTTGTTTTAGATAAGAGATATATGGGTAAGGGCTCACCGCTTTTAAAAAGTAAATAACAAAAACTTTCCACATGCCGATTTACCTTGGCATGTGGAAATAAATAATTTAAAAACGAAGCATTAAACCTGCGTAAAACCCTGCAAATTCTAAATCCATCTTCCCATTTACATCTTGCTCATCAATGTCGATTTTTTGTACACGGTAACCCATCTCTAAAGCCGGTTGTACAAGAGGTGTGAAATCAAAAGTGTAGTCCACTTTTGCACGAACATCATAGACAGTTGATGAGCCGTTTGAGATGTACTTTACATCTGATTCAAGACCGATGTTAGTTGCCGGAATTTCTACGCGGGCTCTAGCATACGCCAGAGGAATCACAACAGAAGTTGTGTCACTGTAAGATGTATCAAGGCTGCCAACCATAGTTACTCCATCTGCCTTATAGTCCAACTCTACGATTTTCAAATCGACTCCTAAATCTAAGGTAATCCAAGCCGTATTATCTAAAATATTATAGTAAGGAATAATGTCGTACTGTGTCATATCAAGTGAAGTTTTCCCGCCACTTGCCTTAAAATCTTTAAACTGACCGTTTGCCGTACCAGTATTTGCCAATGTCACATACTCAACTCTTAGGTTTGGAACAACGGGAATGGGGTGTTTTATAAGTAGCCAGATGTAAGGGTTTGTCTCCTCTTTTTCATCAGAAACATCAGAACCAGTTCCAACGCCCTCCGTATAAGTAATCGCGCCACTAGGTGTCTGCATCCAAGCACCTGCACCCATCTCTACTCTTGCAATATCCGCACTTGCAGTTGATGCCAAGATCAATCCACATGCCAAAGAACTTAGAACTTTTTTCATATAAACTCCAAAAAATAATATGTATAATTATATCAGAGAGATTGGGTTGTAAGCTTAAAATAAATTATGTAATAAGAAGATAAGATTTAGGCAATTTGCCTAAATCTTTAAGGAGGAGTAGAAAAAGTAAAAATTAGTTTGCCCCAAGGGGCAAAAACTTAACTAACAGCAGCGATTGCAGCGTCGTAGTTAGGCTCTTCAGTGATTTCTGGAACGATCTCTTTGTAAGTTACGATACCTTCTTCGTTTACTACGAAGATTGCTCTACAAGTTACGCCGGCAAGAACAGAACCACCAAGAAGTACACCGTAAGCATTAGCGAAATCTTTGTTTCTAAAGTCTGAAGTAACAGTTAGGTTGGTAATGCCCTCAGCTGAACAAAAACGACCCGCAGCAAATGGTAAGTCTAAAGAAACGATAACTGGCTTAACGCCTGCTAAAGAGGCAGCTTTTGCATTGAAGTTACGAGTTTCAGTAGCACATACGCCCGTGTCTAAAGAAGGAACAACAATAATGAGTTGCTTGTGACCTTGAGCCCCACCAACAACTATGTCGCCTAAGCCCTCCGAGTTTACAACTGTAACTTCAGGCGCTTTATCACCAACATTTACTTCATTTCCTAATAATTCTACGTCTGTACCTTTGAATTTTGTAGTTGCCATTTTGGCTCCTTATTTTAGTTTAACTGATTTTAACAAAAAAAACATTTACTTTTACAAAATGCCTCTCTTCTTGCTTTGTTGAGAGAAGTATATGTTAAATCGGATAATTTATGTCTTATTTAAATATATGAGTATGCAGTATTAAGCGTTTGTTAAGATTATAAGGAACTTTTTGGAGAAATATCTAGCTCTTTTAAAGATGTAAACATCTCTTCGTGATACATCTCAACGGCTACACGACCTATCATAGCGGCATTGTCTGAGCAATATTTAAGCTCACTTAAAAGGAGTTCGGCACCGTAGGATTTTAAAAGCGCTTCTATCTGAGAGCGCAGATAAAGGTTAGCACTTGCCCCTCCGACAATCGCAAATGTTTTTGGAGTCGTCTTTTGAAAATACTTTTTTAACTTGTGAATAAGATGTTCAGTTGCAATATGCTCAAAACTCGCGGCAATATCTTTATGCTCTTGTTTAGGTGCTTTTTCTACTGCAAGTCTTACCGCATTTTTAAGTCCGGAGTAGGAAAAAGCAAGCAGTGATGAGTGTTTGCCTTGAAGGGGAATGGTAAAGTTATGTTTCTTTCTCTCCCCGTTTTTTGCAAGCTCTTGTATGAGCGGACCGCCGGGGTAGCCAAGCCCCATCATCTTCGCCACCTTGTCAAAACTCTCTCCAAAACTGTCATCCATACTTTTAGCAACTGTCTGTATATTTGTTAAACTTTTCACTTCCATCACCTGCGTATGTCCGCCTGAAACTAGCAAAACTGTAAGTGGAAACTGTGTAGGTTTTTCTATAAACAAAGAGTAAATATGCCCGACCAAATGGTTCACTCCGATAAGAGGAATGCCCAGTGCCACTGAAATAGCCTTCGCCATCGTAACACCTTCAACAAGAGTAACCGCAAGTCCGGGAGTTGATGTTACTGCCACAGCTTTTAAATCTTTAAAGTAGGGTGCACACTCCTCTAAAATTTTCGGCAGAGCCTCAGCATGAAGACGGGCTGCAAGTTCTGGAACTACTCCCCCATAAACAGAATGTTGCAACTCTTGAGATATTTTTTTATGAAATAATAGTCGGCACGACGAAATCTCCGTAATCGCTATAGCACTATCATCGCAACTGCTCTCAATACTAAGAATCACTTGTAGCTCCCTTTAGCGCTCACAAACGTTCTCACTTCTTTATCAATAGCAAAAACATCATCAACACTTTTTGGCAGAGCAGTAAACTTTTCATAAGCACCTATAATGCTTTTACTGATGTCCATAAAACCTATTTTTTGTGCAATAAAAAGTTCTATTGCCACCTCGTTTGCCGCGTTTACAACTACGCCTCTTTGCGGGGTTTTTAGAAGTTCTTCTTTTATCTGCCAAATCGGGTATCTGTCGGTGGTTATTTCTCTAAACTCCAAACTACCGACTTTTAGCAAATCCACATGCCCTAAAATATTTTCCTGCATCTTTTCATTGAGCGCATAGGCGATTGGGAGTTGCATACTTGCATTGGCAAAATGGGCTGTTGTTGAGCCATCTTTAAAGTCTACAAGAGCATGAATAAGCGACTTGGTCTCTATAATAGCATCATAGACTATTTTCTCTTCTTTGCCCTCACCAAAAAGCCATCTCGCCTCTAAAAGTTCAAACACCTTGTTTACCATTGTGGCGGAGTCTATAGTGATTTTTTGCCCCATTGACCAGTTGGGATGTTTTTGCGTATCGGCTAAGGTTGCACTTTGTAAGCGTTTTATATCCCAGTCACGAAATGCGCCACCGCTTGCGGTGATAATCATCTTTTTTACCGGTCTCTCCTGCATTAAATACCAAAGCCCGAAATGCTCGCTGTCAATGGGCTGAATTTTACTGACATCTATAAAGTTTCCACATGCCACTAAAGACTCTTTGTTCGCCAAAGCTACTTTTTTTCCACATGCCAGAGCAGTTAAAGTCGGACGCAGTCCCAAAAAGCCCACAAGAGCATTTACTACAAGTTCACTCTTTGAGTCTTCTATAACTTTCACAATAGCCTCTTCGCCATGGTAAACATTTTTGTGATTTACTTTTGTCACGTCTTCTTTGTTTGCAACAACAACAACACTCGGTTTATGCTCTTTTATTTGCATGTTTAAAAGTTCTATATTTTTTCCTGCAACCAGAACATCAACATTCATCTTAAGTCTTTTAGCAACAAGAAGGGTATTTACGCCGATAGAACCCGTTGAGCCAAGAAGTATCAAATTAAGCCCTTTTTCTTAAAAATATTTTCTCTATGATATTGTAGATACGCTAATCTCTTATCATTGATGAAATTATCATCTAAAATATAAGTATTGAGATGCACTTGAACATCTTCCTCAAGTTCGCTTGAATATATTATACTTCCATCAATCCCAAAAGAGATATAGCCCTGATCAAATAAAATATCCATATTTCTACTTAACAACAGTCCATTATTAGGGTCATAAGCTTCATTTTCATCTGATAAAATAAATGGTTTAATATGGCTTGCAACGAGCGAAGGATAGGATAATTTTTCAACCATACATTTTGTTTGACCTAGTTTTTCCTCTGCCTCTTCTTTTAGTAAATTTTTATAAATTCTGTGCAAATAGCCATCTCTTTTTCTGCTCTCTTGTTTTAAATCTTCTCCGAAAATAACTTTAGCATCTTCTTCAAAATATAACATGTTGTCTACAAAGATGATGTCATCAAGTTTTTTTAATAAATTAAGAAAGTAGCCTACTTGATTATATTTCCTATCAATAAAGCCATTTTCAATAGCAATATTAGTATGAAAACTCAGTTCATCAGCTGTAACATACCCTTTGTGATAATCCAAAATTTTAACATTCATTAAACCAATAATATTTTCTTTTGTCAATGTACCAACTTCTTCAAGTGTTTTCAAAAGGAAATTAACTTCTTTTTGTGTTGAGAAGTTAGTAACAGAACTGTTGAAACTTGAATATTTATAAATAATTTTTGAGAATATACTTTCTCTTTTTTTATTAGTTTTTGCATTGAAAAATTCTATTGTTTCAGGATTATATGTGACTAAATAAGGATGAATAAATCCTAATTTTACAAATTGATTTATACTTTTTCTCACAGAACCCATATCTACTTTTGTATAACTTAAATTCACTTCATTTTGAAGCCTATCGTATTTCTCACTAGAATAAGGTTCTTCATTATGGCTCAAAATGAAGTCAACAATAATCTTCAAAGTTCCTATAAATTTTTCTGAATGAATATCTGTATATTCTAAAGTTAACTTCCAATAATCTTCATAATTTTGTTCAGCCATTATTTTCCCTCAAATTTACTGTTTTTAATAATAAACAAATACTCACTGTTTTCACTCTTTTTCTCTTTGCCTGTCACTCTATAATCATACGATCTTTCTATAACTTGAATATCATCAGAATATCTGCTGATTATACTTATGAGTTCCTCTTTTGAAGGGTATGAATTGTTGTTGTAACTCAAAAACCAATATTTAAAATTTGAAAGATTTGAAAAGAGTTTATCAAAAAGCTCTAGTGAAGATTTTTTGTCTATAAAGTTGTTTTCAAAAGGCTTGAGTTTTTTAGAGTCTATGTACTCATCAACCAAACCATAAAATCCAAAGTAGTTATTCATAGTCCCAGTATAAGGCGGGTCTAAGTAAATTACATCTGCACTCACTCTGCTTAACAAGTCAAAAATATCCTCATTATATGCTTCATTTATTTGCTGATTGTCAAAAATAGCTCGGTTGTAAGCTTGAAGATTTTTCAGAATGTGACTTTGAAATGAGTCATTATGGTAGGCTCTTTTTCTTTTGTATTTCGAATAACTATATTCTTCGTCTCTAAGCTGTTTTATTTTTTCCCAGTTGATGTTAAACCTTGAGTAGGGCATTTTTCGCACCATCGCTCTTCGTATCAAAGTAAATGCTATTGCTTTTTTATACTCAGAAGATAACTTTTCTATATTTTTTCTATATAAATCCAACTCCATGCACTCTTGTGGAAAAAAGAAAACTTCAGAATAGTTTTTATACATAAACCCTTTTATCGGATTACCGCTAAAGAGTATCTCTAAGTCATCTTCATTGAGTATCTCGTTATTATTTTCAATTAATGACTGGGCAAGATAATAGTTGATTTTCAAAATATCATTGCTAATGACTTTCAAACCTCTTTTTTTTGCCTCATAGCTTATAGAAGAGCCTCCGCTAAAAGCATCAAAAATCGATTGCGTCTCTCCTGGAAAATAGTCACATATCCATTGTGATATTTTTTCTTTGTTTCCAATATAGTTCACTTTTGGGTATTTATTATCAAAAATCATTTAATTGCTACTGTTTTTTATCATATTTTTTACCTGCTTAGCTATTGCTTCTGCCATGAGCGGTGGTACTGCATTTCCAACTTGTTGCTGTTGAGCAATACTGCTACTTTTAAACTCAAAACTATCAGGAAATGTTTGTAGTCTTGCTAACTCTCGAACAGTTAACGCCCTGTTTTGTGCATAATGAAATACTTTTCTCATATCGCCCGTAATGGTAATAGAAGGTTTGTTGCTATTATATTTTATATATTTTCTTACATCGCCACTCTTAGGTCGCAGATTGTGAGGTATGTGTTCTCTCGTTCCACCATCACTTAAAAAGCTCATTTTATGAAGCATTTGCTCTGTGTGTTTCATCGCTTTATGATTTAGAAGTGTCGATTTTTCACCTGAATTCAACTTTGGCAAATCCTCTAAAGCATCTTTTACAGTTTTGTAGTTTGTATGTGTTTTGATTGGAAAAGTAATAGTGTCATTGACTCTTGAACCAATAAATATAACTCTTTTTCTAACCTGAGGAACTCCATAATCAGCCGAATTTACAATTTGACATTTTACTTCATAACCAAGTTTATTAAAATCTTCTATAATCTCTTCTCTCGTTTTATTTTTGTTATGCGTATATAATCTAGCAACATTCTCCATAACAAAATATTTTGGCTTAACCACTGCTACAACTCTAACAAATTCTTTAAATAATCTATTTCTAGGGTCATTGATAAATTTTCTTCCAATACTCCCTGCAATACTAAATCCTTGACATGGCGGACCGCCTATAATCACATCAACTTCTTGCATGCTAGTTAATTTAAGTATCATTTCATTGGAGAGCTTCGTTATATCTTCTTGAACTAATTTATGGCTAGGAAAATTTGCTTGGTATGTTTCACAATAATCTTTTTGAATATCTATAGAAAAAATATTTTGAAATCCTGATTTATCAAAACCAAGTGAAAAACCACCGGCTCCACAAAACAGATCAATATAAGTTGATGATTTTATTATTTTTTCCTCTAATAACCAATTGGAATCTATTAACTTAGGAACTTTCATGGTGCTTCCTTATTTTTTATAACCAATATAGCTATTTTTATTAAATTCTTTAAATAATATGGCAATATGTCATAAAATTAACTATACCAGCCCTCTTAAAAGAACCAGCATAACAATGGCACCAAAGAGATAACCGTCGATTCTGTCAAGCACGCCGCCGTGTCCTGGAAGTAGATCTCCGCTATCTTTTACCCCTGCTTTTCTTTTTAAAGAACTCTCGAACAAATCACCAAAAACAGAGGCTGCAGAAACCATAAAAGAGATTAAAAATGCGACTGTGAAATCGACTATGCCGAGTCCTGCGAATGCGCCACTTAGGGTTGCAACAACGATTCCCCCTACTACGCCCTCCATGGTTTTTTTCGGGCTAGTTTCGCAAAAAGGTGTTTTACCTATGCTCTTTCCAACTGCATAAGCACCCACATCAGTCATCGCTACGACAATTAAAAGCCATAAAAGCGCCATTACTCCGTACTCTTGGTACATCGTAAATATAAAAAGCATTCCGGCAGTCGGGTAAATGAAAGGGAGAAAATCCCTCCACTCTAAATCTTTGTTGTATGCCACGGCACTCGCATACGCAACACCGGCTAAAACAAAAAGGTCATCACCGTAAGGGTAAACTCCCGCTACAAGCCAGATGCCGATTGCCAAGAATATTAGGGGCGCGTTGTCTATTTGAAAAAGACGAAGGGCCTCTTTAAAGGCTAAAATATATATAGCTCCAAAAACAAGCCACATAAGAAAAAAATTATTTATAAATCCGAGCAGTAAAACGGCGGCTACAAGCGCTAAACCGGTTACGACTCTCTCTTGATGTTCACCAAATATTGCCATAAAATTCCCTCAGAAACAGTTTTTCGAATTATACCTAATCAGACTTTAATATCTAACTTGTGAAGCGTAAACTCTATTTTTACTTCTTCTTTTTCTTCTGATTCTTCTTTTTTTTCATTTCTTGCATTTTCTTGGTCAGCTTCATTTTTCTGATGCTCTCTGTCTGGGTCAACTTTATGGGTTTCTTCAGCCGGACGCACCTCTAAAACCTTCTCTTCTTTTTCGTTTGCAGCGGCTTGCGCGACAACATTTTGAAGGTCATACCGGTTATTTTGATTTCCATGTGCAGAAGCCACATTCGCCGTCATTTGATTTACAAAGATTGTATTTCCTATCGGACCAATCGCCATTTTCTTTCCTTAATTTTACCGAGTATCTACCTCAATAGTCTTGTATTTATTGTACAAAACATTTGCACCGCTTTGAATAGTTACCTCACGTCTGGGAGTATAATCGACCAAATACTTATCTTTTGCAATAGTTGTAAAATCTACACAAAGTCTAGCCGCCGCTTCAATGACGTGCATAGGTATATTTTGCTTGTCAGTTGTAATGATTACGTGGGCTGAAGGAATATCTTTCATATGAATCCAAACATCTTTGGCTCTTGCGTTTTGCAGAAGCTCAATGTTCCCTTTTTCATTTTTTCCAAGCCCTATTTTGTACCCTTCTATGAAAAAAGTCTCTAGTGATTCGTTTACTTTTACTTTTTTAGACTGCACTCTTTTTGGAAACAGAAGTTCAATTTTTGAAGCATCCGGTGCTTCTTGGACTGTGTGGATAAAGAGTTGAATATGCTCTATTTTCGAGCTTAAACTCTCTTTTTCCAAATGGAGATGTTTGGCTTTTTGTTTGGCTTTTTTGCTTCTTGAAAAAAGCGAATTTGCCATCATTGCGGGAGTTGAATACTCTTTTAAGAGTTCTATTGTTACCAGTGTTCCATCATAATCATTCAGATCAAAAACCTTTGCATATGCTTTAATAGTGTGTATATTTGAGAGCACTAGATTGCCGTAATGCTGTAGCTTGAGAGCCTCATCCATCAGACTCTCTTCTTTTTCGAGTGAAGCAAAAAGTTTTTCAAGTTTTCTCAGTTTTTTGCTTAAAAACGATATTTTCTGCTTTTTAAGTGAAGAGAGTTTTTGCTCTTGTTCTTTGTTATACTGGGCGTAAAGAAAAGCTTCTACATCCTCAAGCGGATACTCTTTTGCCACAAAAGGCGCCTGAGGAACACAGAGCAACTTCTGCCCTACTCGCACCTCACGAAAAGATGAAAACAAATCCACATGCCGAAGCGCTTCGAGGACAAGCTCCTCTTCATCTAAGATAATTATATTTGTATATTTGCCCGTAAACTCTATCTGCAGGTAACTTATCTCCTCTTTATATGCTGAGGCAACTGATGTTTTTATTCTTAAGATTTTATCATTGTCGACAAGCTCAATATAAAGAATATTTGCACGGTTGAAACGTTTTGAGAGTATGACGTCAAAAGGGGCATTGTAGATTTTTGAGCGGGCGTACGACGGGCATTTAAAGATG
The DNA here is from genome assembly GCA_001873135.1 of Helicobacteraceae bacterium CG2_30_36_10. Classification (GTDB taxonomy): domain Bacteria; phylum Campylobacterota; class Campylobacteria; order Campylobacterales; family Sulfurimonadaceae; genus Sulfurimonas. The sequence goes on along the minus strand of MNYP01000076.1, from coordinate 756 downwards.
GCTGAGTCGGAGCGACGCATCTCAAAATAGATCTCATCACTCTTGTCAAAAACAATTTTTACTATGGTGTCGGAGACTCTATGAATAGCTGAGATTTTTGTAAAGTTTTGTAGGTAAGTCGTTATTTGTTTTAGATGTGATAGTTTCATAAAGGTTCCAATGCATGTATGTGTAAGATTGTAGCATATTTAAAATAATTGGATGAATAGGAGTTTTGTGATTATGCTAAGAGGAATTCTCTCTCAACTGTTTTGCTTAAACTCGTACAAAAGTCCGATGACGCTGTCTATTTTATAAGCAAATTCGCTTGGAGGAACTCTTCTTTGTAAAAAATCACTAAAGCCCTCTATGGACTCTATCTCTTGAGATTTCAGATGTTTAAACCCCATAGACCATGCACTAAAGATTCTCTCTTGTATTGGAGATTTGTCTAGCAAGATAGAGTCTGTATGCCTCTCGTCTTGCAAGATTTTTTCATAAAGAGCTGTTACTTCCTCTTCTTCCCCCTCTAAGATTTGTAAAAAGCTATCGCCGCCGTAGAGGAGCATCCCTGTAATATTGTTCTCTTTGGAGCCTCTTGCAAATCCCCAAATTCATCCTCTAATTTAAGACTCTTGGAAGTTTGAAAAAAGCTCATTAAAACAGAGTTTTCCAATGTTTTCAGTAAAATCATTTTACGATAAACAAATTCATTTAACACGGAAAACTCTATGACGAAAAGTATACCTCTTTCAAAAATGTGGCTTAAAATCTTAA
>MNYP01000160.1 GCA_001873135.1 Helicobacteraceae bacterium CG2_30_36_10 | reverse complement strand
TGGGATAAGAACGTTAAGTGCAAAGATGTTCTAAAATCCGGTGATGAAATTGAAGTTAAAATTACTAAAATCAGTAAAGATGATCAAAAAATATCTTTAAGCCGTAAAGCTTTATTAGAGAGCCCAATTGATGCATTTGCAGCTACTCACAAAGCAAATTCCGTTGTTACTGGAACTATACGCGATATTAAAGAGTTTGGTGTATTCGTATCTTTAGAGGATGGCGTTGATGCATTAATCCGTGATGAAGATTTAACTCCACTTGTAAAAGAAGAGTTAGAAGTTGGTCAGATAATTGAAGCTGCAATAGCTGTTATTGACACAAAACGTGACCGCATTCGTCTCTCTGTTAAAAAGTTAGACTACATTAAAAATCAAGCATTGCTTGAAGAGATCAATGACACTACATCACACTCTTTAGGTGACTTAATAAAAGATAAATTTAACTAAGCAATACTATGCAAAAAATTTTAAAATGGCTCACTCCGGTTTTAGCACTTGGAGTCGCTATTTTTATTATCTTTTTTTTAATATCTATTAACTCTGTTGCAGAGATTAAAGATATTGAGCCTATAGTATATAAAAGCGAAGTTATAAAAGAAAAACCAAAAAAACTTTGGTTAAATAATTTTTCAAATACAGAAAGATTAGGTTACTTCTATCCGGTAAACGAAGTTTATATAGAAGTCGATTTAGACGAAAAAATAACTAATACTATAACATACAAATTATCTGCTTCTCTTTTGGATCCATATCAACTTTTTTGCTTGAAAGAGGAATTAAAACAACATAAATTAAGATACTATCTCACCAAAGATATAAATAGAGTAGAGTTACTTATTTTTTCGAAAAATATAGAAAAACTAAACTCTTTAGTAAGAGTCTTGAAAAATTATCAAATTTCGGCACAAATTCAGCCGTACAAAGAGGAAATACAATGAAAAAACATACAGTAGTTGTTTGTGATCATATTCATGAAGCTGGACTTGAAATGCTTCGTAATGACGAAAATATAAATTTTATAATGGCAGCAGATCTTGACAAAAAAGAGCTTATCGAAACAATTATTCCACAAGCTGATGTAGCTATTACAAGAAGTTCTACTGATGTAGATGAATTCTTTATTAAACATGCAACAAACATGAAAGCAATCGTTCGTGCCGGAGTAGGTGTTGATAATGTTGATATTCCCGGCTGTTCTAAAGAGGGAATTATTGTAATGAATGTTCCGACCGCAAACACAATCGCTGCAGTTGAACTTACTATGACTCATATGCTTTCATGTATGAGAATGTTTCCATATTCACATAATCACTTAAAAATTGACAGAGTGTGGAAAAGAGAACAATGGTACGGCTATGAGATGAAAGGCAAAAAACTTGGTGTGATTGGTTTTGGTAACATTGGTTCTCGTGTAGCCAAACGTGCAAAATCTTTTGAGATGGATATTGTTGCGTATGACCCTTATATCCATCCGTCAACAGTTACTGACCTTGACATGACATATACTAAAAATTTTCAAGATATTTTAGAGTGTGATATTATTACAATTCATACTCCTAAAAATAAAGAGACTATTAATATTATAAACGAAGCTGAAATAGCCAAGATGAAAGAGGGGGTGGTTCTAATAAACTGTGCCAGAGGTGGTCTATATAATGAAGAAGCACTTTTTAACGGACTAAAATCTAAAAAAATTCGTTTTGCAGGTATTGATGTATTTAACAAAGAACCTGCAATAAGCAACCCTTTATTAGACCTTGATAATATAACTGTTTCTCCTCACTTGGGAGCTAATACATTTGAATCTCAGTATAACATTGGGACTCAAGCCGCTAAAAATGCGATTGAAGCTGCTAAGGGCATTGCATATCCACATGCCATGAATTTACCTATTGATGAGAGTAAAATACCTGTATACGTTAAGCCATTTTTAGAAATGGGTCAAAAAATTGGCTTTTTGGCTTCTCAGATTAACAATTCTCAAATAATTGCTATTAAAGTAAGCGGGCATGGAGACATATCTAACTATGTTGAATCTTTATCTACTTTTGTGGCAGTCGGTGCTATGAGTCAAAGCAGTGACGAGACTATAAACTATGTAAATGCTGAGTTTGTTGCAAAAGAAAAAGGTATTAAAATAGAATGGGAAGCTCTTAATGAGTCGTCTGTATTTAAAAATGTGATTACTGTTAAACTTACTACTGCTGAGGGTACCACAAGTATGTCTGCTACTATCTTTGATGATGGTGTAAAGCGTATAGTGGCAATTGACGGCTTTGATATTGAAGTTGCACTAAAGGGCGATATGATACTCTTTAAAAATAGTGATGTTCCCGGTGTTATCGGTAGTATAGGCTCTACTTTAGCAAAAAATAACGTAAATATTTCTGACTTCTCACTTGCAAGAAATAATGAATCTCAAGCATTGGCAGTTATCTTAGTCGATGATGCAGTTAATGATACTACGCTCGCCCAGTTAGCATCTTTAGACGCTTGTATAAGTGTTCATTACGCGCGTTTGTAATACTTTTCATTAAACCTCTTTTGGGGTTTAATTTTCTCTTTTCTCTTTTCTTCTAAATTTTTCATTGTAAGTCTATTCTTCACCACAAAATTATTATAACAAATAAAAATTCTTAAATTAAATTTTAAGCTTAATTTATGTAAAATTAACACAAGAAGTTATATTCCATTAGTGAATTCTTTAAAATTTTTAATTAGGAGTTTGTCATGTTTCTTACAAAATACAACCCGCTCGATGAGTTTAAAGATTTTAGCAGTAGGTTCAATTCACTTTTGAGTGAGTTTGATAACAAGAAGTATTTGTTAGCTGGGTTTACTCCCGTTGTCAACACGAGAGAGGGTGAGTTTGCTTATCATATTGATGTTGATCTTCCCGGAGTTAAAAAAGGTGACATTAAGATTAGTGTCAAAAATAATATAGTTACTATCTCCGGTGAAAGAAAAGAAAAAAAAGAGGTTAAGGAAGAAGATTTTCACCGTATTGAAACAACTTTTGGAAAATTTGAGCGAAGTTTTATACTGCCTGAGGGTTCTGATGGTGAAAATATTTGTGCATCAAGCAAAGACGGAGTTCTCGAAGTAGTTATTCCAAAGCTAAAAAGTGAAAGTAAAAAAGTAAAACAAATTGAAATAAAATAGTATTATGAATAAATCAAAAGGCGTTAAATGAAAGAAGACCATTTTGAAATTTTATTATTAGTATTGGTGGTAGTTGTAGGTCTATAAAGTTATTCCTTATAGAACATCAATAATAATTTAAAAGATAAGCAGGTTGCTGTGAATGGCTATTCGCTATTAATCCAAAAAATACGTTCTTTTGACGGGTTTTTTGATAATCACGTAGATTCATTTATGGAGAAGGAGCGTCTTAGACAAGAGATAGAGGATAGTTTTGTAAATTTAGAAAACTTATTTTAAACTACTCCTTCTTTGAGGAAGTTTACCTTTAAAATGTACCGTATACCTCGTCTTGACGTGAAAGAAAAAGATTCAAAATATATTGTTATCATGGAAATACCCAGAGTAGACCAAGCTACTATAGAAATTAAAACTCAAAATGGGGAACTCGTTGTCAGTGCAAATGTTTCGGAACTCTTACTTTCGATAAAAAAATCTCCTAGAATCTTAAGAGATTTTTTTCGTAAAAGATTCTACGGATTTGAATAAATTTTTTTTTACATTATATATATTTTTTTCAAAATAATTTTTTAATTCCGAATACCCTTCTTCTTTAAGTATATTCTTTGCCTTTGTAACAAATTTTAGTCTA
>MNYP01000145.1 GCA_001873135.1 Helicobacteraceae bacterium CG2_30_36_10 | reverse complement strand
ATCACTGCATGAGATGGAGAGTGCAAGTGCGTGGTATAGCGATTTGCTCAAAGAAATTACTACTAACGCCAAATCGGCCTATAATGCAGAACTTGTTTTCACAGAATTATATATGAATGCCTATGAGCATGGAAATCTTATGATTGATTCATCAGAGAAAAACTCTCTTTTAGAAGATGATATATATTTTGAAACTCTCGCCCAAAAAGAAAAAGATTGTTCTAAAAAAATAACAGTTCAGGTAAATAAAGTAGAGTCTGCTTCAGAGACCTATATTATTACTCAAATCACAGATGAGGGGAATGGGTTTGACACTCAAATACTAAGTCAGATATTTAGAAACTCAAAAACTTTTAACGGAAGAGGTGTTTTTGTATCTAGAAAAAATTCTTTTGGTATTTACTATAACAGAGAGGGAAATTCAGTTTTATATCTGAATAAAATTTAAAAAATAGCGCAAGCTAAACCCGAGAGGGTTTAAACTTACTTGCTAAGTGCTGCTTTTGAAGCTTCGGCAACTGCAGTGAATGCTGCTGCGTCATTCATCGCCATGTCAGCAAGAATTTTACGATCAAGCTCGATGCCAGATTTATGAAGACCATTTATGAAAGTTGAATAGTTCATTCCATTTAAACGACTTGCTGCATTAATACGAATAATCCATAATTTACGAAATGCTCTCTTAGTTTGCTTACGGTCACGGAAAGAGTGGTACATTGAACGTTCTAATTGCTCTTTAGCTTTACGGAAGTGTTTACGGCGACCGCTATAAAAACCTTTCGCTAACTTTAATATCTTTTTGTGTCTTCTTCTACGAACAACACCTGTTTTTACTCTTGGCATATTTTTCCTTTTTCTTTACCTAGTCACTTTGAGTGCTCAAGGTGCCACACAGTTTGTGGACTTGCCCAATTTAAAAATTGGAGATTGATGATTAAACTAAAATTAGTTAATCATAGCCTTAATATTTGCTACGTCTACTTTAGCAATTACTTTTGGTGATTTCTGACCATGGCGAGTGCTTGCATCTTGTTTAGTTAAGATATGGCTTCTAAACGCTGTTCCACGTTTAACAGTACCATTTTTCTTAATCTTAAAACGCTTTACGGCACCTTTTACCGATTTCATTTTTGGCATCGATTGCTCCTTCGTAAAATTCTTATATAAGTCACAAATATATACACTTGGGACTTTAAGGGCGTAATTATACCCAAGTTATTCTAATTTTTTGATACAATCCTAGCATGAATTCAATTAAACACATACAAAGTGCACTATCGGAGCTAGATAAAGAGGTTGAGGCAATACTTTTAGACTGGAGTATACCCTTAAATGAGAAAGATAATCTTATGCTTCCAATACTGCAGCAAAAAAGAGTTTTAACGCAAACATTAGAAGATTTAACATACTTAAAAGAGAATCCGCCCAAACCAAATCAGGCATGTGGAATTTCAAAATATAGAGAAGAGTAGCTTTCTTGGAAGTGTTCACCCTGTCATTGCGAGGCACGAAGCAATCTACCAACTACAGTGGATTGCTTCGTGCCTCGCGATGACGGGAGCTTTTTATTACGGAAAGTATGTTTTTTGGAAGTAGGTCAGAATTGATTATTTTGTTCAAGTTCAAGGCGAAATTTAGTTAAGTTGAGGAGTTTACTAAAGTAAATGACGATACTTCACTTAATTTTAACGAAGAAATTGGATAAAAGAATCAATTCTGAAGTACCCTTCCCCAGATACCTGCGGCACATAACTGTCTAAGGTGTGCTGCTGTATTCCTACCCTGACACATTATCTCGAACAACCATTGCACAGGTCTAAAGAAGAGCGATGAAATTATAACTTAAAAAACTTAAAATATCTATGATATAATGCAAAATAGAGTTATTACTAAAAGGAGTTGCTTATGGGTGCGATACAACTAGATGATATTCCACATTACACTTATGATGACTATAAAATTTGGGATGGTAAGTGGGAAATAATCTATGGCGTTGCCTATGCAATGAGTCCAGCTCCTATGATTGAGTATCAAAGTATTAGCAGTAAAATAGCACGAAACTTAGAAAACTTATTGGACGATTGTGAGAAATGTCGTTCTCTTTTACCTGTTGATTGGAAAATTTCAGAAGATACTGTGGTGCAGCCGGATAATTTAGTCATTTGTCATGAACCGACAAACAAAGCATATCTGACAAAAGCTCCTGAAATCATATTTGAGATTCTTTCAAAATCAACGGCATCAAAAGATAGAAATTTAAAATTTAAACTCTACGAGCAAGAGGCTGTTAAGTACTATATCTTGGTTGATCCCGACGATAAAGTAGCTAAAGTGTATGGTCTTATGAATGGTAAATATATAAAAGTATGTGATGCCACACAAGAAAAAGTAGAGTTTCATTTAAAAGAATGTGCCAAAACCATAGAGTTTGATTTTTCAAAAATCTGGTAAAAAACCTCTTTTATGCTTTATGTTATCACCGCTCTAAAAGCTGAAGCTCAGGCATTTGTCGAGAAGTTTAAACTCATAGAGTATAAAAACGAAAATATTGCACTCTTTATAAGCGGCATTGGCAAAGAAAACATGTACAACACAACTCTAAAAGTTTTAAAAAGCTTCCAAGAAGATGACAAAATTTTAAATATTGGCATTTGTGGAGCCACTACAAGCTACAAGATAGGTCAACTCATTGACGCAAGAGTAGAAAAAATAACCTGTGTTGATTATGAAGTAACACAGAGTGAATACTCAATTGTTGACATGGAGTCTGCCGGTTTCATAGAAGCTACAAAAAATATAAAAAACAGCTACATTTTTAAAGTGGTAAGTGATCATTTTGAACCCCATGCTGCTACAAAAGAGAAAGCAAAAAAATTAATATTTGACAAAATTGATGAAATAATGAAAGAGATACAAGCATGAAAAGAGCAGTCGTAACAGGAGCTAGTAGCGGAATAGGTAAAGCAATAACTCAAAGGCTCTTAGAACTTGGCTTTAAAGTTATCGGCGTTAGCAGAAGTGCAAATAAAGATGATTTTAATCATGAAAACTTTACCCCGCTTCAAGCAGATTTATCAGATGAAGCCTCTACGCTCTTGGCATGTGGAAATCTAAAAAAAGAAAATATTAGCATACTCATAAACTGCGCCGGTTTTGGCAAATTTGAACCTCATGAAGAGTTAAGTGCAAAGAGTATAACCGACATGGTATTTTTAAATCTAACAGCACCGATGCTACTTACAAATGCCCTGCTCCGCGACCTGAAAAAAAATAGCGGTTACCTCATCAACATAAACTCCATTGAAGCCATAAGAGCGAGTAAATTTGCCGGTGTTTACAGTGCAACAAAAGCAGGACTTAAAGCCTTTGGAGATTCACTTTTTGAAGAGACAAGAAGAAGTGAGCTGAGCATCACAAACATAAATCCAGATATGACACAAAGCTCTTTTTATGATGATTTACGATTTACGACAAGCGCCAAAGAAGAGGAAAAACTCCTAACCTCCGACATTGCCGATGCAGTAGAGCATATTATCACAATGAGAAAAGGGGCAGTTGTAAGTGACTATACCATTAGAAGTCTGAAGTTTGGCATCACTAAAAAGCCTATGATTTAATGTTGAGTTTAGAGTCTAACTGAGGTTGTGTAGATTTTATAAAAGAGGTATTTCTTTTAATCTGTTTCATATTCTCTGATGTTTCATCTTTTAAAGTGTGTAAGAGAATAGAAGCTTCTCGCAAAAGATGCATCGCTTTTTGTGCATCTTCTACGTTACTAAACTTCGGGACTTCATCGAGAAGTTTATCTATAAGATCTGTATTTTGTTCTACAATTGCTATTTTTAGCTTAGTTAGCCACATTTGTAGTTTCTCTCCAAGCTTCTGAGAGCCCTTTAAAAACATTACTGACTTCATCAATCTTATCTGTGTTGTTTTCTATACTTGCAGCGCCAAGAAGCTGTATTTCATAGGCATATAAACCTCCCAAATACTCAGAAATCGCACCTTGCTTCATATCTAAAACAGAAATCAACTCCGTTATAATCGCCATAGAACGGTTAGTCCAGTAAACTTTTTTTTCAATATCTTTATCTTTTATAGCTTTTTTTGCTTGAGCATTAAAACGTAAAACACCCTCATAAAGCATTGTTATTAGTTTCCCCGGTGATTCTATCCCCACATTGTTATGAGCATAAATATTATAAGCTGTATTACCATACATTTTAAATCCTTTTTTGTCTTCTTTGTCTAAATTTTTCATGCAAGGAGTATCGACATATCTATTTATTTCTTTAATGATTCTGCTACATTCTTAAGGGCTAAAAATTAAATTAAAGGCTTTTTCACAAATGCCGATATACAGTGTAATATAGGTGAATAAAGGATTTATTATGGCAGGAGTCAACTCACTAGGAATCGGTTCGGGAGTGCTTACGTCTGACTTGTTAGACAAGTTACGTGAAGCGGATAATGCGAGCATAATCAAACCATTAGAAAATAAAGTAACCTTAGCAAACCAGAAAGATGATGCGTACGCTCTTTTGTCGACTCTTATGACAACATTTAAGTCTAGTACTTCGGCTCTTGATGGAGACACTCTTTACCTTGCTCGTGCCGTAACGGGAAATACTGATGCGGTTACAGTAAAAGCAGAAGCGGGTTCTAATGTGCAATCTTTTAACATTACAAACGTAAGCAAGGCTGAAAAAGACGTTTGGAACTCTTTAGCTTTTGCCTCTACAAGCACTGCTATGACAGACCTTGGAGCTGGAACTTTTAGTGTTAGCATTGGTACAGACACTTTTGACATAGCATATACGGCTGCAAGTAGTTTGGATGATATCAAAAACTCTATAAATGAACTTGCCGGAACAAAAATGACAGCATCGGTTTTACAAGTCGGAGATGCCTCTTACGAACTTGTCATAACAGCCGATGATGTCAATCAAGCCATAACATTTTCAGACTCAAATGTAGCCGGCGACCCGCTTGCAAAAAGCTTAATAAGCACACTTGGTCTTGATGAGCAAGATTTAACAGATCCTCTGAATCCGGTATTTACCCACAATATACAAGTAGCAAAATCAGCAACTTTTAACTACAACGGTATTGAAATCACTCGTTCAACAAATGAGATTAGCGACTTAATTGTAGGGGTGACAATAAGCCTTAACCAAAACCAAGCCGCCGAGGATAATGCGACCATTAACATCGCTCAAAACAATACATCTATAAGCTCAGAAATATCTCTATTTGTAAATGGGTATAACAGCTTAATGACTAATTTAAATGATATGACTAGGTCTGACAGAGAATCGGGAAGTGTAGGTATATTTAACGGAGAAAGTTTTGTAAAATCTATCTCACGAACCATCACCGACATGATTACCCAATTGGACAGCAACAGGAACTCTCTTGTAGACTTTGGCATAGACATAGACAGAGATGGTGTTATGAGTTTAGATAACGATGTCTTCGCTAATAAATTTGTGACAGACCCGCAAGGAATGGAACTCTTCTTTAGCGGCAATAGTGAAACTGACGGAGTTTTTACAAAACTAAACGCCCAAATGGACAACTATATGGGCTATAACAAACTTATGGCAAACTTCTCCGACCAGCTCACTACTGCAAAAGATAATCTTGTAGAGCAGTATGACAGACAAAAAGCAATGCTAGATGACCGATATGCTATTATGGCAAAAAAGTTTTCAGCCTACGATGTTATGATAAGCAGATTAAATACACAATTCTCTTCAATGCAGATGATGATAGACGCTCAGGCTAATACTAAAAATAACTAAAAGCTTAGCTTAAAAATCTCTTAAGCACCATTATATTTTCAAGAATGCTTCATATCCGTCAACTACTACTTTTTTAGTTGCATCGGTTGTGTCGAAAAGTTTTTGCTGTTTTTCATTGAGTATTGATTTATACTTGACTTCTATCAGAGTTTTATCTTTTGTCATGAAATCTAGTTCTATTCCATCAACATAAAAATAAGATGGCTTTTGATTTTTGATTTTTAGAAAAACAAGATTCTCAAAGATTGCACCTTTATCTCTAAAGCCTGTTACAACATTTTTCAGTCCGATATCTCCAGCATATATTTTTTTAGGATTTTTGAGTCTTTCATTTAATTTACCATATTTTTCTATAGTATAAATGAGGTAGGTATCTTCAAAGTATGCAAGATACCTTCTAGCACTGTCTACGCCGATTTCTAAGATGTTTGCTATTTTATTGAGACTTAGTTGCTTGCCGCTTCTCTCCATCAAAAGTTTATAGAAATCTCGGACAACACTCTCATTTTTTATATTATGATAAGCAATAATATCTTTGTAAATAATATTATCAATAAGATTTTGCAAATAGCTTATGTCGCCACTCAAAACATACTCCGGCATACCACCATCACTCATGTACTCTTCAAAATAACTCTCTAGTAAATAAGAATCAGATTTTTTTACTTTTATCTCTCTAAAGTCTAAATACTCGTTAAAGTCAAGCGACATAACTTCTATTACTCTTTGTCTGCCTGTCAAATATGCATTTTTATCTCTTAAAACAGAAGCTGATGAGCTTGAAGCGTATATTTTAATATCTTCTAAATCATATATGTTTTTGAGTTCCTGCGCATAGTTCTCTTTTGCAGTTACTTCATCCAAAAACAAATAAATTTTTTGGCTTGATAAGATTTTATGGAGTTTTCTATATTCTTTCAAAATCTCTGTAATGGTCAAATCTTCTAAAGCCAGTAAATCTAAACTGATATAAAAAATATGAATAGGATTGATGTTTTTCTCATTTATGAGTTGTGATATAAAACTTTTTAAAATAGAAGTTTTTCCCACACGACGCAAGCCTGTCAAAAAAATAATATCTTTATTAGTAAAAAAGAGTTCTAGTTCTCTTAAATAAAGCCATCTTTGTTTACCAAAAAAAGTATAGTTATCTTCCCACCAAGGGTTAGATTTGTAAAATAAGGTTTCCATAATAGACTCCAAAAGTATAGTATCTTAAATATTATACTACAACATAGTATAATATTTATATTTATTTACTATGAAAACATAAATTTTATCTATTTGGCATGTGGAACGACGTGGCAGTCTACTTTGTAAGCGGATGGATTGCTTCGTGCCTCGCAATGACGGACGTGGGAAAAATGCAATGACGGGCTTGTGGAAGTTCTTATGACGAGTGTAGCGAAAGTAAAGTGATTGAAAGAACACCAATTTCTTCTTGAAGTGCTGGGAAAAGAGTTATGTTGAAATTTAAGATTTTAAGCCACATTTTTGAAAGCGAGGGTATACTTTTCGTCATAGAGTTTTCCGTGTTAAATGAATTTGTTTATCGTAAAATGATTTTACTGAAAACATTGGAAAACCCTGCTTTAATGAGCTTTTTTCAAACTTCCAAGAGTCTTAAATTAGAGAATGAATTTGGGAATTTGCAAGAGGCTCTTAATGGTGGTATTATAATTGCTGTATATCTTGTAAGACAATTTTTCAGGACAAACAATGTTAAATGGGAAGAATATCCTCATCACCGGTGGAACAGGCAGCTTTGGAAAGCAGTTTGTTCGTACTATTTTAAAAAGATACAAGCCTAACAAAATTATTATCTACTCACGAGATGAATTAAAACAATATGAAATGGCGCAAAAATTCAATGCTCCCTGTATGCGATACTTTATTGGAGATGTAAGAGATTTACCTCGACTTAACAAAGCCATCAGAGGCGTCGACTTTGTAGTCCATGCAGCAGCTTTAAAACATGTTCCCATTGCAGAATACAATCCGATGGAGTGTATAAAAACGAATGTTATGGGCGCTCAAAATGTCATTGATGCCTGTCTTGAAAACAGTGTTAAACATACAATAGCCCTCTCAACCGACAAAGCTGCAGCTCCCGCCAACCTCTACGGTGCTTCCAAACTCGTCTCAGATAAACTTTTTGTAGCTGCAAACAATCTAGCTGGAAATCATGCAATCAAATTTAGTGTTGTAAGATATGGAAATGTTTTAGGTTCACGCGGCTCGGTTATACCGTACTTTGAGAGACTTATGGCAGAGGGTGCGAACGAGCTTCCTATCACAGAACCCAATATGACACGGTTTTGGATAACTCTGCAAGAGGGTGTTAATTTTGTTCTTAAAAACTTTGAACGTATGCAAGGAGGAGAGATATTTGTTCCAAAAATCCCCTCTATGAAAATGACTGAAATGGCAAAAGCAATTGCACCTCATTTAGGACAAAAAATCATAGGCATCCGCCCCGGAGAAAAACTTCATGAAGTGATGTGTCCGCTGGATGACTCTCATATAACTTTAGAGTTTGATGACCACTTTGTTATAAAACCGAGTATCACTTTCTCTTCGCCTATTGACTATACAACCAATAATCTTAAAGAAAAAGGGCAGAGCGTAGAGAGTGGATTTGAGTACAACTCTCGAGATAACAAAATTTGGCTCACACATGAAGAGTTAGTTACAAAAATACAAGAGACAAAAGATGAAGAGCAATAAATGACAAGGCTCGACTACTCAACACAGTGCATAGAAGAGGATGATATAGCCGGTGTTGTCGAAGTTTTAAAGAGTCCTTTTTTAACACAAGGCAAAAAAGTAGAAGAGTTTGAAAAAGCACTTTGCGACTATACGGGTGTCAAATATGCCATAGCTTTAAACTCGGCAACATCAGCGCTATTCGCTGCTTACTTGGCATGTGCAATTAAGAAAGATGATGAAATCATAACAAGCCCTATAAGTTTCGTAGCAACCTCAAACATGTTTGTAGCCCTTGGAGCAAAACCCGTTTGGTGTGACGTCAAACAAGACGGCAACATTGACGAAAACGAAATAGAAAAGCTTATAACTTCAAAAACAAAAGCCATCGCAGTTGTTGATTTTGCGGGCAAACCCGTTGAAATGGCAACCATTAATGCCATTGCAAAAAAGCATAATCTCTTAGTGATAGACGATGCCTCCCATGCCTTAGGTTCTAGTATAAACAGCAAAAAAGTGGGCTCTTTTGCCGATATGACCATATTTAGTTTTCATGCCATCAAGCCAATCACAACAAGCGAAGGCGGAGCAGTGCTCACGGACAACGATGAATACGCCAAACAAATAAGGCTTATACGTTCACACGGCATGGTTAAAAAAGAGTTATGGAACTCTGACATGGTAAGTTTGGGACACAACTTCAGAATGACGGAAGTGGCGGCTTCGCTTGGGTTCACACAAATGAAAAAACTAGACACTTTCATAAAAAAAAGAAATATTATTGCAGCATATTATGATGAGCGATTTAAAAATGAAGCCTTGTTTTTGACGCAAAATATTCCACATGCCAACATCTCTTCAAGACATTTATACCCTATTTTGCTATCTTTAGAACTTCATGCGAACAAAGAAGATATTTTCAAAGAACTCTTGGCATGTGGAATCGGCGTACAAGTGCATTACAAACCCATTTATCAAAACAGTTTTTATCAGGAAAAATTTGGCGAGTTCTCTCTACCCATGGCAGAAAACTTTTACCGCTCTGAAATCTCCATACCCTGCCACCAGCAGATGAGTTTAACAGATGCTACGTTTGTCGCAGATACTCTAGTGCAAATTGTCCAAAAATATGCCCATAAAGTTTCCACATGCCAAGAAAACTAAAGTCTGTCGCTATCATACCCGCACGTGGGGGAAGCAAGCGAATTCCACGCAAAAACATCAAAGATTTTTTTGGAAAACCTCTCATCGCCTACTCTATACAAGCGGCTCTGGAGTCCAAACTTTTTGACAAAATAATCGTCTCAACCGATGATGAAGAGATAGCTAAAATTGCCAAAGAGTATGGGGCGGAAGTTCCCTTTTTGCGACCAAAAGAACTCTCGGATGATTATACGACAAGCGGACAAGTGATTGAGCATACTTTAAAACATTTACGTGACAACCATGAGTACTATGATTTTTGCTGCACCATCTATGCCACCGCCCCTCTTTTACAATCAAAATACCTTATAGAAGGATTTGAAAAACTAAAATGCAGTGATGCCGTAAATGCTTTTAGTGCGACTTCTATGCCTTTTCCTATTCAAAGGGCTTTTAAAGTCAATAGTCATGGCCGATGTGAAATGTTCACGCCCGAACACTACATGACAAGAAGTCAAGACCTTGAAGTTGCCTACCAAGATGCAGGGCAATTTTACTGGACAAAACTAGATCAAAAATCAAACGGGATTATGTTCGGACGAGACAGCACTCCTGTGATTTTACCTAGACATTTAGTACAAGATATAGACACGCTTGAAGATTGGCACAGAGCTGAGATTATGTATAAAGTTTTAACAAAAATAGAGTACAATAATTGAATTAAAAGAGAGGAGTTGCTTATGGGTGCGCTAAAAATTGAAGATTTTCCACACTATACTTATGAAGAGTATGCGCTGTGGGAGGGCAACTGGGAGTTGATACACGGTGTAGCGTACGCCATGAGCCCTGCTCCGATGATAAAACATCAGAGTATTAGCAATAAAATCGGTCGTTATTTGGATGAAGCACTCGAAGGGTGCAAAGCATGTCAAGCACTCTTGCCAATCGACTGGAAAATAAGCCAAGATACCATCTTACAACCCGACAACAGCATTATTTGCCACACACCAAAAAACGACGCCTACATCACAATAGCACCAAAAATCATCTTTGAAGTTCTCTCAAAATCAACTGCCAAAAAAGATACCGGCATCAAATTTGACTTCTACGAGAAAGAGGGAGTGATGTACTATATCATCGTAAATCCTGATGAAAATATGGCAAAAGTTTACAGGCTTCATGAGGGAAAATACATCAAACTAGCAGATGTAAGCGATGAGAGCGTAGAGTTTGAGATACAAGAGTGCGGCAAGACTATTAACTTTGATTTTAGTAAGATTTGGTAACCTACTTACTCAAATGAAATAAAAAATAAAATTTTTGGAGTACAAAATGACGATGCGTATAAGTATAAAAGAACAATACATGCCAGAGTTTGAAAAGTTTGTAAAGTCCTTACCAAGCGACGCGATAGAGATAAAAAGAACTCTTGATGAAGAGATCAGCAAAAGGTCACAAGAGTATCGAAGTGGCAATATGAAAACTACTCCCTTTATGGAAGGTATGGACGAAATAAGAGAGAGCTTACTATCAAGACTTTAACTGTTGAAAAATCTGATAGATTTAAGGTTGAAATGAAAACTATTGTTGAATTTATAGCACTTGATAGCGTAAACCGAGCACTTCAGTTTTACGATAAAATAATCTTTAAAATACAAAATATTTCAGACAATCCTTATGCTTATCGAAAAAGAGAAGATGATGAAGATTTAAAAGAACTGATATTTAAAGGCTATACGATACCTTTTGAGATAGACAAGAAAAAGAACAAAATAGTAATTTTAGGTATTTTTAATCAAAATGCATGGAAGTAGTAAAAAGTAAAATGAACATATTGATAAGAGCCGATTCTTCTTCAACCATAGGCACGGGTCATATCATGAGAGATTTAGTTCTAGCTTCACGACTTCAAAAAGAGTTTCCACATGCCAAGATATTTTTTGCCACGCAGAATTTAGAGGGAAATATTAACTATAGAATAATTGAAGCTGGACATGAAATAATTGATTTAAAGACAAATAATGTAGACGAACTCCTAAAAGTTTTAGATACTTTACATATAGAAATGATTGTCATAGACCATTATAAGATTGATTATACATTTGAGCAACAATTAAAAATTAAAAATTTGACATTAAAAATTATGGTGCTCGATGACACATACGAAAAACACAACTGCGATATTTTACTCAACCACAACATTAGTGCCAATGCTAAAAAATACAAAAAACTCGTTCCAAAACAGTGCGAACTAAGATGCGGAGCAGAGTTCACCCTCTTAAGAGATGAATTTCTCAAAGAAAAACAGAAAAAACGAAAAAAAATCAACATTAAAAAATCAACATTAAAAATTTTCCTCGCCATGGGTGGTGCCGACCACAGCAACATAAATATAAAAATACTCAAAGTGCTCAAGAAGTTTTCAAACATTCAAGTGCATCTTGTAACAACATCGTCCAATCAACACATCGAAGAATTAAAAAAATATGTTCAAGATAAAAAATGGATAAAGTTACATATCAACTCAAACAAAATAGCAAAGCTGATGGCTAAAAGTGATTTTGCTATTGTAACTCCAAGTGTAACCCTGAATGAAATCTATTTTATGGAAATTCCTTTTATTGCTATAAAAACAGCCAAAAATCAAGATGATATGTATAAATATCTAAAGAAGAAAAAGTTTTTAGTTCTCAATAAGTTTAAAAATGAAAAGTTAAAAAAACATGTTGAGTTATTACTAAACAAAGATGATAAAAATGTCAAATAATATAAATTTAATCAACTTTATAGATTTAACTTTGGAAGAAAAGAAGATGATACTCTCTTGGAGAAACCATCCTAGCATTAAACGATGGATGTATAATAACGATGATATATTGTTGGAAAATCATTTAAATTTTATTGAAACATTGAAGAGCTGTGCCGATAAACTCTATTTTTTAGTAAAACAAAACAGTAGTTATATCGGTGTGATTGACTTTACGAACATTAATAAAGAGAGTAAAAGTTCTGAGTTTGGTCTGTATGCAAATCCATTTGAAAAAGTAGCGGGGATAGGTAGGATACTTGAAGAGTGTTGCATAAAATATGCGTTTGAGATACTAAAGCTTGATAAAATGATGCTAGAAGTATTTAGTGATAATGTACAAGTTAGAAATTTACATAAAAAGTTTAATTTTAAAGAAACGACAGTAAAAACAGTAAATAACAAAGAGGTAATTTGCATGGAGCTGAAAAATGAAGATAGGTAGTTTTGATTTAGAAAAAGATGGCATATACATTATTGCCGAGCTTAGTGCAAATCATGGCGGCAAAATATCTATTGCAAAAGATACCATTAAGGCAGCCAAAGAGATTGGTGCTAATGCGATTAAACTTCAAACATATACAGCCGACACAATCACTTTAAATTGTGATAAAGATGATTTTATCATCAAAGGCGGAACTCTTTGGGACGATAAAAAATTATATGATTTATATACAGAGGCTTATCTGCCGTGGGAGTGGCATAAAGAGTTGTTTCTTTATGCAAGAGAGATAGGTATAGATATATTCTCTTCTCCGTTTGATAAAAGTGCAGTGGATTTTTTAGAAATATTAAACCCCTCCGCTTACAAAATAGCATCGTTTGAGATTACAGACTATGAACTCATTAGATATACGGCTTCTAAAATGAAACCGATGATTATCTCTACGGGAATTGCCACGATAGAAGAGATTCAAGATGCTCTCGAGATTTGTAAGGCTGAGGGAAATAACGAGATAATCCTGCTCAAATGTACTTCAGCCTACCCTGCTCCTCTTGAAGATGCGAACCTTAAAACCATAGCAAATTTGGCAGAGACTTTTGGAGTGATAAGCGGATTTTCAGACCATACACTTGGAAGCACAGCGCCCATAGCAGCCGTTGCCCTTGGTGCTAAAGTGATAGAGAAGCACTTCATACTAGACAAATCTATAGGCGGAGCAGATGCCGACTTCTCCATGGACAAACAAGAGTTTGCCGCAATGGTTCAAGCAATACGGCATGTGGAAAAACTTCTAGGCAGAGTTGATTATACCATGGATGAAAAAAAAAGAAATAACCGCCGTTTTTCACGAAGCCTTTATATTGCTAAAGATATAAAAAAAGGCGAACTCTTTAATGAAGAAAATATAAGAAGTGTAAGACCCGGTTATGGCTTGCATCCAAAACATTTAAAAGATATCTTAGACAAAAAAGCTTCAAGGGACATCGCCTTTGCAACTCCGCTTGCATGGGAACATATCATATAAATTTTTATATGATTTTACATGATAAAAAATAAAAAAATTTTTTCAAGGAATGGTTATTGCTGATGTTGATATAAAAATATAAAGGCATCTACAATGCATTCTATTGAGCAACAAGCTATTGAAACATTCCAAACTAATTTACTTTATTTACAAGAATCCCAACCTGAAGTTTTTCAAAAAATTGATATTTTAAACCTTGCGATTGAGAATGGGAGCTATAAAGAAAAGTATTCTTTAGAATACAGAAATGGATATTTTGATATATTAGAATTATCATCAAATCATTATCTTTATAATCAAGATAGCAATGAACATGCTAATAAACTGGCAAAAAGTATAAATTACAAAAAATCAGATAATGTAATTGAAGGTTTTTATAATACAAACTTCACTGATGAACAAGTAGAAAAATATGATGGCATAATAAATGTTAATAATATTTTTTTTGCAACAGCAAAAATTATGCAATACGCAGCTCAAAATACCTCAAAAAATGATGAGATGAAAGATATTTATAAGTTTATATTTTGCGGCATTGGTCTTGGTCTGCATTTACTAAAGATACAAAACAAAATCAACGCCTCTATGCTGTTAATCTATGAAGATAATCTGGAATTGTTTCGATTGTCTTTATTTACGCTCAATTATCAAAAACTATCCCAAAAAGCAAAACTATTTTTTTCCATATTAGACAATGAAGAGCAATTTCAAAAGGTATTTTATAATTTTTTCACACATGGATATACATACAACCATTATATGAAGTATGCTATCCTCTCGCAAGATGATATTGGGAAAATTAAGCGTTTTCAAAGTGCTTTGCTCTCATCGAATTATTTGATTTACCCTTATTCGACACAACTTAAAGAACTTCTAAAAGCACCTGAATACCTTGTTGAAAAGTATCCTTTTTTAGACCTATCCAAAGAATATTTTGATATTTCACCCCTTAGTAAGAAACCTGTTATTCTCATTGCATCAGGGCCTTCTTTAGGTAAAAACATACTATGGCTTCAAAAAAATCAAGACAAATTTTTCATAGTCTGTGTTATGTCCTCTATAAAAACCTTATATAAGTACAGTATTAAACCTGACCTTGTGCTCCATATGGATTCGCAAGAGCTATCTATTGGGCTACTAGATAAAATTGATATCGAGAATTTCTTTGATCAAACTCTTTTTATTTTTTCATCTGTAGTTGCCAGAAATGTACTGAAAAGAGTTCCAAAAGATAAAATCTACTGTTTTGAATCTGCTTCTCGTTATAAGCAAGGGTTTAGAACTTTTGCCTCCCCTAGTATTGGTGAAGTCTCTTATGCCATTACTCTTATTTTAGGGACTGAGGAGCTTTACCTTCTTGGTCTTGATATGGCCCTTGACCCTGAGACAATGGCTTCGCATACACAAGAGCATGTTTTTAGTGGGGAAGCAAAAGGTAACAGCGCAGAACATGAACAATATACCTCTATGCGTGAAACAATCTTCTATACGAAAGGGAACTTTCTAGAAACAGTTCCCATTACATCTCTTTTTAAGATCTCTCTTGCAGTATTTAATAGATATTCCAAAGAGCTATTACACCATAATCAAAAAGTATTTAACCTCAACAATGGAGCTTATCTAGAAGGGGCACAAGCTCTACATGTGGAAGATATAGATACAAAAAAATTTATTACTTTAGAAAAAAGAGAAAAATTCAATCAATTAAGAAGTTTTTTTGATGCAATTTCTCAAAATAGTATGAACAAAGCAGATATTGACAATCTTGATGAACAAATAGCAGAAGCCAAAAGGCTACTATCACTCGTTAATGCATTTAAACAATCAGCAACGACAAGCAATTATGATATATATATAAAACAGTTTTATGCACTTTATGCCCAACTGCTCAATTTTGAAAATCAAGGTAAATATGATATTAACCTTCTGTTCTCTTCATATACTCAATTAATTTTTGGATACATTTTCGATATTTTTAATACAAAACAGTTAAAAAACCAAAAAAGACATGTTAAAAAAATAAATGAGATTTATATAAAGCAGCTTTTAAAAATACTTAATTTATATTTGACTACAATGAAAGTTTACAGAGAGTGGGCAGAGAAGTAAATGATATAAAAAAAGCCAAAGATATAAAAATCTTTGGCTTAGTGAGAAACGTATCGCAGCATCAAGATGCTGCTTTAACGATTGTTATTACTGTAACAATCTCATAACATTCTGTTGAACAGCGTTTGCTTGAGACATTGCGTATGAGCCAGACTGAGCAAGAATGTTCAGTTTAGCAAATTGTGCAGACTCTTTAGCGAAGTCAACGTCACGAATTTGAGATTCAGCAGAGGTTACGTTTACTTGAGTAACAGAGATGTTACGTATAGTAGACTCTAACTGATTTTGAACAGAACCTAGGTCTGAACGAGTAGCGTCAAGTTGTTTTAATGCAGAGTCAGTGATTAGAATCGCTACTTCTGCAGAGTTACGATCTAGTACATTAATACTCTCTAAAGATATATTATTGCTTCTTGGAGTAAAACCACCCGCATCAAAACCAAATGCCGCAGTTTCTGTTCCGGCAATCGTTACTTTTTCACTACTGAAGATATCTATAACACCTTTTTCAGATGAATTGGTTATACCGGCGGCAGGTGCATATGTTGCTGCTGCAGTACCTGCAATATTTAAATCCTGACCATCATTAACATTCATGACAATAGCACCAGCAGCAGAAACAGTAGAGTCTTCCATACCGCTTATATCTCTAAGAGCGGCTTGGAATGCAGTTCCGGCAGAACCTGAAGTACCATTACCATATGTACCTGCCATATCTACACCATTAATAATCAACGCACCCTCTGCAATTGTTACCGCAGCTGCAGCTGAAGATGCAAGTGTAGCTAGTGTTGTTGATGCACTTTTTGTTGTAGTATCTGTAAGACCTGTATTAGTAGCAACTCCACCAACTCCCACAGCTATGTTTCTACCGTCTTGAGCAGTTAACTCTAGTTTACCGCCGACAACTGCTGCAGTTACACCTGTTAAATCACTAATATCATTTATAGCTCTCGTTAAAGATCCATCAGCATCACTCGCACTATATGTTACATTTTCAACTTGCACACCGTTGATTTTTAAATAATCAGTGTCACTTAATGCAGAAGCGGTAATAGCAGTATTGCCCTTATCTATAGTTGTACCCTGTGCGGTTAAACCAGTAGCAGCAGTAATAGCTTTTGCCACACTCTGAGCATCTTGTAATCTTGTAGGGCTTAAAGTATTTAAAGATGAAGAGATATCAAACCCGTTCACTTTTAAGATATCAGCTTTTAGTACATTTCCGCTTGACGTAGCTGTAAAATTACCACCTGAGAGAGCAGCCCATGTAGCTGTTCCATCAACTAGATTACCATTACCTGTATTATTGCTAACACTCGTAATATCCCCAACAGAGTCCGTTCTAACACTTCCTACTGAGAGACCTACAGTTTCACTTGCATAGGCACCAACGTGGAAAGATTTGTTAGTAAACGTACCATCAAGAAGTTTTTGACCGTTAAACTGCGTTTGAGTCGCAATACCGTCTGCCGCTTCTAAAAGACGGTCGATATCCGCTTGAATAGCTTTACGTGAATCTGCATTTTGACCATCAGACGCCGCTTGGATTGATTTGGTTCTTACAGAGTTAAGGATGTTAATGTACTCATCAAGAGCACCATCGGCTGTTTGAACAACTGCAACACCGTCGTTTGCATTGTTAATAGCTTGACCAAGACCTTGAGCCTGAGAACGAAGACTATCTGCAATCGTCATACCAGAAGCATCATCTGCCGCCGTATTAATACGAAGACCTGAGCTTAAAGAGTTAAGACTTTTGTCAAGTCCAGCATTTGTTTGTAGAGCATTCCTGTGCGAATTCATCGCCGCAATGTTTGTGTT
Organism: Helicobacteraceae bacterium CG2_30_36_10; assembly: GCA_001873135.1. Classification (GTDB taxonomy): domain Bacteria; phylum Campylobacterota; class Campylobacteria; order Campylobacterales; family Sulfurimonadaceae; genus Sulfurimonas. The sequence goes on along the minus strand of MNYP01000145.1, from coordinate 248 downwards.
AATTCTAAATCCCATAATAAATCCTTTTTGGGTAAGAGCTTTTGGCTCTTTGAGTTTTTTTATCTAGGCATCCTTGCCTTGACTTTAACTAAATCGGCAAGAGAAAAAATAACTTTAGCAAATTTTAAAATTTATTTTGTATTTGAATGTGTAGTTTTGAAGCCGCTCTTGGAAGTGTGGCTTTTAAACTATGCTTTGAAATGGCATAGTTCACCCGAGCCTCACCTTTTAGGCTTTAATGACGTTAT
>MNYP01000033.1 GCA_001873135.1 Helicobacteraceae bacterium CG2_30_36_10 | reverse complement strand
CTCCGGGTCAATCGGCAAAGCATCTTCTTTAAACTTTGCCCCTTTAATGTTTATGCGTCCAAAAGAGGTAAAAAGTGTGCCGTTTCTTGCATTTCTAGTAGGCATAACGCAGTCAAACATGTCGATGCCGTGCTCGATATTTTCTATCAAGTCCTCGGGAGTTCCAACGCCCATCAAATAGCGTGGTTTGTCGCGCGGCATATATTGCACTGTATGCTCTACCATGTCGTACATTTCGTTGTTCAACTCTCCAACACTAAGCCCGCCAATAGCAAAACCGTCATAATCAAGCGCACAAAGTTCAGTAGCACTTTTGGTTCTAAAAGCTTTGTCCGTTCCGCCTTGAATGATGGCAAATATATTTTGCTCTACGCCGACACCCTCTTTTTGTTTAGCACGAAAGTACTCTATAGACTCTTTCGCCCAAGCCGTTGTTCTCTCAATGCTTAAGGCAATGCGCTCTTGTGTTGCCGGAAGTGCAACTAAATCGTCTAAGATCATCATAATGTCAGAGCCTAGGTTATGCTGAATATCTATAACTTTTGTAGGGGTGAAAAAGTGTTTTGAACCGTCTATATGAGAGCGAAATTCTATCCCTTTTTCAGAGGCTTTAGAGATGTCGCTCAAACTAAATGCCTGAAAACCGCCGCTGTCAGTCAAAAAGCTTTTTGGGTAAGCTGTAAAGCCGTGAAGTTTTCCCATTTTAGCAACCGTCTCATCCCCGGGGCGCAGGTACATATGGTAAGTATTTGCTAAAATAATCTCAGCACCAAGTATATTTAATACGTCGTTTACATCAAGACTCTTCACGCTACCAACGGTTCCTACGGGCATAAATACCGGTGTTTTTATAGTAGAGTGGGCTGTTTTTATAGTTCCGGCACGGGCATTTTTTGAAGTGGCTTCTAAAGTAAATTCCATAATTGTAGATGTCCTGTAATTGTATAATTTTAACGGCATTATAACATTCTAAGTCCACTTAGTGTAAAATCCCAAAATTATATTTAAAAGAAGGTGTGTTTATGGCTACTGTTGGCATGAGTGATATTAAAAAAAATGTTCGTATGATTGTTGGGGAAGTACCGTATAAAGTGGTAGATTTTCAACATGTTAAACCGGGAAAAGGTGCGGCATTTGTTCGTATGAAAATTAAAAGTTTTTTAAACGGAAAAGTAGTTGACAAGACTGTTCACGCCGGTGATAAATTTGAAGTTCCTGAAATAACATATACAATTATGCAGTATCTTTATGATGATGGCGAGATGTACCAGTTTATGGACAACGACACCTATGAGCAGTTAGGACTCTCCTATGAGCAGTGCGATGATGCTTCAAAATGGTTTAAAGACGGAATCAATGTTGACATTATCTTCTTTAAAGGCAAGGCTATCTCCGTAAGCGCTCCTGAAACTATGGAACTTGTTGTCACTGATACGCCTCCAAACTTCAAAGGCGATACTTCAAGCGGAAGTAAAAAACCTGCAACTCTTGAGACGGGTGCAGTAATTCAAGTACCTTACCACGTTTTAGAGGGTGATTTAGTCAAAGTAAATACCGTTGAGTGTGAATATTTAGAAAAAGTAAAATAAGCTCTCCTTCATTTGCACATGCCATGATTGTACGGCATGTGGAAAACTTCCTTTTAACCTTCTTGTGTTTATAATAACATCTTCTAGAAATCAAATGCTACTCTTTAGGCAAAAAAGATAAAAAGCGGTACGGCTAAATTTTACTCTCTCGAAGAGACTAAAACTATACTCAAGTAGAAAAAATCTAAATATAAGGTTGACATGTGGGACTCAAACCAAAGATAATCAAACCTAGCGATTTTATAAATCCTCTTTTATCTAAAAAAAGCGTAGAGCAAGAGAAGTTTGAGAAGTTTCAAAACGGTGTAAATGAACTTTTAAAAGTGAATAAAACAGAGAGTGAAGAGCATCAAAAAAATGCGGTTAGAGATTTTTTGGTTCACTCTTTTGGTTATGAGATAAACACAAAAGGAAGAATTGACTGGGCGATTTTTAAAAATGGCAAAGTTGAAGTTCTTATTGAAGCCAAACGGCTAGACAATCTAAGTGAAATGCTTGTTAAAGATGAGCTAAATCGCAAAGCGTTTCATGAGGCGATACTTTACTTTATGCAAGAGCGAGCTGATGGAAATGTCAATCTAAAGCATGTCATTATTTTAACTGCTTTTAGTTGGTTTATTTTTGATGCCAAAGAGTTTGACAGGCTTTTTTGGCAAAATAAACAGATAAAAAAGATTTATCAAAACTATAAAAATCCATCTATTTTAGGCGACAACACAAAAGATTTTTATGAAAATATAGCCAAAGAGTTAGAAAAACTAAAAGCAAATTTGATTGATGATTTAGAGATAGAGTGTGCTTATTTTAACTTACAAGAGCCACAAAAACCAAAAGATCTACTAGCTATTTATAAACTTTTAAGTCCCGATGCACTTTTAAAAGAGTTCAATCCAAACGATGCAAACAGCCTCAACCGTGAGTTTTATAATGAACTTTTGTACATTTTAGGACTTGAAGAAACGAAGCAGGGTTCTAAAAAAATAATAGGAAATGCAACCAATTCACAGTCGGGTTCTTTATATGAAAATATCTCAAACAAATTAGTACAATATGGAAAATTGAACGATTTTGAAACAATTATCAAGCTTATTATTATTTGGATAAACAGAATTCTTTTTCTTAAACTTCTTGAATCTCAAATCGTTTCTTGGAACAAAAACAAAGAGTTAAAATTTTTGAACTCCTCTAAAATAGATGATTATGATAAACTTGAAATGCTCTTTTTTGAGATACTTGCAAAGCGACCGCAAAACAGAACACACAGAGAATTTGACTATATTCCCTACTTAAACAGTTCACTTTTTGAGATACATGCCAACGAAGACAAGTACTTGAAAATTTCTAATTTAGAAGGTGACGCAAAGATAAACTACTACTCAAAAACCATTATAAAAGATGAAAAAAAAGCCAAAAAAAGTGGACAAACTGCAACGCTATCGTATCTTTTTGAGTTTTTAGATGCGTATGATTTTGGAAGTACAAGCGATGCAATCGCCAATGAATCTAAGTCACTCATCAACGCTTCTGTTTTGGGGCTGATTTTTGAAAAAATTAACGGCTACAAAGATGGAAGTTTTTACACGCCTAGTTTCATCACGATGTACATGGCAAGGGAATCTTTGCAAAAAAGCATCATAGAAAAGTTCAACACAACATTTCTTATTGAAGCTTCAAACTTCAATGAACTCAAAAAATATTGTGAACAGCAAAGCTACAAAGAAGATTTTACAGAAAAAGCAAACAAGATTATCGACTCTTTAACCATTTGTGACCCCGCGGTGGGAAGCGGACACTTTTTGGTTTCAGCTCTCAACGAAATTATTTATATCAAGTATCAGTTAGGGCTTTTTAACTTACGAGGTTTAAAAATCGAGCTTATAAATGATGAGTTGCTTGTAAAACTTGAAGATGAGTGGTTTGAATACACAAAGCCAAAAGATTTCGAGAGTCCAAACCACACGGTGCAAAAGATGCTTTTTCTTGAGAAGCAACGCATCATAGAAAACCAGCTTTTCGGTGTTGACATAAATGCAAACAGCTCACAAATCACAAAGCTTAGACTTTGGATAGAACTGCTAAAAAATAGTTATTACGATGCAAATTATGAGCTAACAACGCTTCCAAATATTGACATCAACATTAAAACGGGCAATTCGCTCATAAGCAGGTTTGATCTCAAAGATAAGATAAAAATCAACAATGTTAAGCATGAGATAAAAAATTATAAAGAGAGAGTACGAGATTACAAAGAGAACTT
>MNYP01000123.1:1746-18443 GCA_001873135.1 Helicobacteraceae bacterium CG2_30_36_10 | reverse complement strand
GCTTTCTTTTGTTTTTCCATTTCTATGAATAATATCATGTCTTTTTTCAATACTTTTTAAAATTTTATCATCTGACTTATAATTTATATTGACACCCAATACTTCTTTGAAAAGTGGCTCTATATCGGACAAATTATGAAATACAATATTTTTAATTAATTCAGATAAATAAATCATCATATCATTTGTCAATGCTTTATTTAATGAAATCTTATTGTTTTTATATTTGCTCGAAAGTGTTAATTTTTTTAGTAATTCCTTATCTTGTTTTAGCAAATCTACAAAAACCGATTGAAGATAAACCTCAAAAGATGTTATTACATTTGCAAAAAAAAGTTTATTTAAAAACAAATCTTCAGGTTGCATTTTTTGCTGAATTATGTTTATACTTAAAATAAATTCATCATAAAATTTAGTATTCATTACGCTTAACCTCATAGCTAATCTTTTTGATAATATTTTCATCCTCCGGATATGTATCTAATCTCCAATCAATACCATACATAGAAGAAAGGACTATTATGGAGTAATCATTTCCATCTTTATCTTGAAATTCATCATCATTCTCTACTGTACTTTGAGAGCTATTATCTGCCATCAAGTTAGGAGATGGAATGCTTACGATAGTAAGTAGATTATTATTTAAATATATATAAAGATACCCTCCATTTAATGCTGGTTGAGAATCTGAGCCTTCCAAATAGCTTTTTAATTGTTTCTTTTCTATTGCGGTCATGTTTTTATCCTTTATTTACTTTTTGTAAATTCACTAATAGTATCTATCATATAATGAATAGCTTCATCACCCATTCCAGGATATAAACCTATCCAAAAGCTATCAGTCATAATCTTATCTGTTACCGTAAGTTCACCAACTATTTTATAATCAGTATTTAAAATCATACTATCAAACATCGGATGTCTTGTCATATTTCCAGCAAAAAGATTTCTTGTTTGTATATTGCTATTTTCTAGGTGTTCTACTATCTGATTTCGTGTGAATTTAGCTTCATTAGTCAAAGTCATCATAAATCCAAACCAACTAGGGTCTGCGTTTGGTTGAGTCTCTACAAGTTGTAACTCTTTTAAGTCTTTGAGTCCATCATAAAGTTTCTTTTGGTTCTCTTTTCTTTTTTCTACGAAGCTAGGAAATTTTTCAAGTTGAGCGACACCAACGGCTGCTTGCATGTCTGAAACTTTGAGGTTAAAACCAAAGTGAGAGTAAACATATTTATGGTCGTATCCTTTTGGTAGTGTTCCAAATTGTTGAGAAAATCTACATCCACAAGTATTATCAACTCCGCTTTCACACCAGCAGTCTCTTCCCCAGTCTCTCATGGAAAGCATTATTCGCCTAAGAAGAGGATTATCTGTATATGTTGCACCGCCTTCACCCATCGTCATATGGTGTGGTGGGTAAAAACTTGATGTCCCGATGTCTCCCCATGTTCCTGTTGGTTTTCCTTCATAGGTACTTCCAAGAGCATCACAATTATCTTCTATGAGCCAAAGGTTATGTTTTGTGCAGAACTCTTTTACAGCTCTTAGGTTAAATGGATTTCCTAATGTGTGAGCTATCATGACAGCTTTTGTTTTAGGAGACAATGCAAGTTCAAGTTTTGTAACATCTATATTTGCACATGTGAGTTCCATATCTACAAATACTGGAACTGCACCATACTGAACAATAGGAGCTACTGTTGTAGGAAATCCGGCAGCTACGGTTATGACTTCATCGCCTCTTTTTATTTGTCGCTCTTTAAGAAGTGGTGAAGTTAAAGTATAAAATGCAAGAAGATTAGCAGATGAGCCAGAATTTACTAAAAAAGCCCATCGAACATTTAAAAACTCTGCAAGTTGATTTTCAAACTTTTTGGAATAGTCTCCATATGTGAGCCAAAAGTCCAAGCTACTATCAACAAGGTACTGCATCTCTGTTTCGTCAAATACACGACCTGCATAGTTTACTCTACTTTTACCTGCAATAAACTCTTTGGTTTGTTGTGGCTTATGAACTAATTCATAATACTCTTTTGTTTTATTTAATTTTTCTTGTTTTAATAGTTGGGCTTGTGTCATTTTATTTTTCCTCTTTTAGTATTTTATTTATTCCATATTCTATAGAAACTTTTGGTTTCCAGCCTAAGTCAAACAAAGGCTGAACATTTTCTTCTATCTCCATAAATTCACCTTCTCTATAAGCTTTAGCTCCGAAATTTAGTTTTGTATTTATTGGTTTTATTTTTGAAATTTCTTTGTAAATTTTTAGTATAAACTCTTTAAGCTCTATTTGCTTACCAGTTCCAACATCAAATTCACTAAATGCTTGAAAATTCTTTGACTTTTCAAGCATAAGCATGTAGACATCTACGACATCATCTATATAAATAAAATCTCTTTTTTGAACACCCTCAGTTAAATCAATAGATTCTACATTTTCAAGCATTTGATTGGTAATCCAAGTGACAAACTTTGTGTCATCATCTTTTGGTCCGTACATATGCTCTAGCTTAAGATTTACAACTTTCATCTTATCACTAAAGTATTTAAGCCATTCAACAAACTGTTTCTTAGAAAGAGAGTAGTGATTTAAATACTTATAAAGTAATGTATCCGTATTAAAAAATGTATCCGTATTAAAAAATGTAGCAGTTTCAAGTAATTTTAACGAAAACATTAGGTTTGTTTCTACAATGCTTGAAACAGTTCCATTGTTTCGTCCATAGTTTGTCACGGTATGCATAACAGCATCTATTTTTTGCTCTTCAAAAGGCTTTTCCATAGAAACTTTATCTATGTCATAACTTTTCACTTTTGACAATAAGGAATCTATTCGCCAAGTATTTGAAGTGCTTCTTTTCAAAATAACTACTTTATGGTTTAATTCAATCAATTTTTGAAGAAGATGACTACCCAAAAAACCTGTAGCACCTGTAAGTAAAATAGTCATATTATCTGGTCCACTCTATATTTTTAGCTTTTGCATCTGAAATATAACTTTCCAAATCATTTAGAGTCAAGATTTCTTGATTATTTTCATAATAAAATTTATACCATTTAACAGTTTTTTCAAAAGTAGTTTCACTGTTCCAAACATCTTTCCATTTGAGTAAGATATGAGCTTTAGAACAGTCAAGTTTGAGTAAGTTAGCTTCATGAAGTTGATGTGGGTTACTATGTATTTCATAGTCTATTTTATCCCAATGTTTTTTGACATTTTTTACTACTTCTTCTACAGTGATACTTCCCTCATCAGATGGACCAAAATTCCAAGCTTCACCAAACTCTACTTTTTCTTCAAGAAGTTTTTGTCCTACATGTAAGTATCCGCTAAGTGGCTCAAGTACATGTTGCCAAGGTCTTGTGGCATGTGGATTTCTGATGCTTACTTTTTTACCTTGAGAAACAGAAAGCATAATGTCGGTGATAAGTCTATCTTGTGCCCAATCTCCACCACCTATTACATTTCCAGCTCTGCAAGATGCAAGTAACGTTTTATGTTTTACTTTATACTCGTTTATATTAAAATAAGAATTTCGATATGATGAAGCTAAAATATCCGCACATCCTTTTGATGAACTATAGGGGTCATATCCACCCATTGGGTCATTTTCTCTATATCCCCATATCCATTCTTTATTTTCATAGGCTTTGTCACTTGTAATGTTTACTATGGCTTTAACATTTGCTTTCCTACACGCTTCAAATACTTTGAGCGTTCCCATAACATTTGTTTCATAAGTTTCTATTGGGTTTTCATAAGAGAGTCTTACGAGTGGTTGAGCAGCGAGATGAAAAACTATATCAGGGTTATAAGTTTCAAAAGTTTTATTTAATTTATCCAAATCCCTAATATCTCCAATAATAGAAACTATATCAAGATCTAAAAGCTCTATATGATTTGGAGTTGTTGGAGCTTCTAGCGAATATCCTATAACTTTCGCACCCATTTGTGTTAGCCAATAAACCAACCATGAACCTTTAAAACCTGTATGACCTGTTACTAATACAGTCTTATTTTTATAGATTCCACTAAATAGACTTTTCATTACCATATTTTCCATGGAGCTTTATTGATCTCCCAAAGTTTATTTAAATCATTTTTATCTTTTAAGCTATCCATTGGTTTCCAAAATCCATCGTGCTTGTAGGTAAATATCTCACCATCTTTTGCAAGATTTTGCAAAGGAGCTTGCTCAAATACTGTACTATCTCCATCTGTTATATAGTCAAACACTTTTGGCTCGCATATGAAGAATCCTGCATTTATCCAGCCACCATCACCTTTTGGTTTCTCTAAAAAATGTGTTACTTGATTATTTTCTTCTATATTTAAAGCGCCAAATCTCCCTTCTGGCTGAGCGGAAGTCATCGTCATAGCTTTACCATGAGATTTATGAAACTTTACAAGCTCTTCTATATTTATATCACTCACTCCATCACCATATGTAAGCATAAAAGGTTCATTTCCAACAATTTCTTGGGCTCTTTTTACTCTTCCCCCAGTCATGCTGTCTATCCCTGTATCAAGAAGAGTCACTTTCCATGGTTCACTTGAGTTGTTTAAAACTTCCATTTTACCGTTTTGCATGTCTATGGTCACATCACTTTGATGAAGAAAATAGTTTGCAAAATACTCTTTTATAAAGTAACCTTTATAACCAAGTAGAATTACAAAATCATTAAAACCATATTTTGAATAAATTTTCATAATATGCCAAAGAATTGGTTTTCCACCTATTTCTACCATTGGTTTAGGTTTTAAGTCTGTTTCTTCTGATAATCTTGTACCAAATCCACCTGCTAATAATAATACTTTCATTTATTCTTCTCCTTATGTAATAAATTATAACTATATGAATTTTGAATTTTGCATCCAAGGATATTGACTTTGATGCAGTAATAAATAAACCCACATGCCAACACAAAACTATCAAAAAGCACTACCCATGCAAAAGCCACTAATGGGGCTTCATTTAAGATGAGGACTACTTTGACTATACTTGAGAGAAACAGACTTATAACATTTGCGTAAACAATGTATTTACTCATCACTTTGGCTTGAAAGTAAAAGTCCACGACATTGAAAGCTTGAAATACCGTCGCACTGGCTACGATAAAGACGATGATGTTTGTGGCATGGTCATTTGAGGTGAAGTTTACAGCTATGGCAAGTATGAGTAGGACGGCAATAGCCCCGATGAGCTTGAGCCAAAAAGCGGTGCCGATGAGCTCATCTCTTCTTGACTCATCTTTGACAAGTTCTCTCACCACGATACCATCAAGCCCAAGAGTAGCGATGGCGGTAAAAAGCCCCACAAAACTTTGAGCATAAGAAAAAAGTCCAAACTGCTCAGGACCAAGATAACGAGCCACCCAAATCCCTACAAAAAGCCCCACAACCATACGGAGGATTTTTTCACCAAAAAGCCATGAAGTGTTTTTAAAGTACTTCATAAAGCCTTGATGGTTTTTTAGGGATTTTAATTTAGTTAGCATTTGGTTTCACTTCCCAATACCCTGATTTTGTACTGCCTACTCTTTTGAGTTTACCCTCTTTTTTGAGGTTGGCTATATGCTCTTTTATTGTTCCATCTGCTTTGTTCAGTATTTGCATCAAGTCCATTTTTGTATATTTTGGATTTTGTCGCAAAAGTTCCAGTATTTTATCTTTTGTATTCTCTTGGGCGGTCTCTTGGGCGGTCTCTTGGGCGGTCTCCGATGGCGTGTGTACCTCTACCCTAAAGATTTCACCCTCAACTATGACAGGGTCGCTTCCACCATAAGCTTTTGAGTACTTGTATAAATTTTTTACTCCACTTCCTAGCTCATCTGCAAAGCCTATTTCTCTAAATATTTTTGCTATATTTGGATTCTTTGGATATGGAGTAAAGTTTGATGGATTTAGCTCACCATAAGAGTGCGGTATATTTGCATTTTCAAAAACCACCTTACTATTTTCTATAATCATTTTTGCTACATAAGCACTGCTATACTCTCTGTGTATCAAACTATTTGCTACAGCTTCTCTAAAAATTTTATCTCTTAGACTTATTCTCATATCTCCTTCAAGATAAAATGGGTCATTTAAGTGCTTTTTTACAAAATCCATCATTTTATAGTAGCTATCTATTAAGTTTGTAGTAACTATCTCTCTATCATCGTATCTATCAAGGTTTACTTTGCGAAGTATGAGGTCTGTTTTGTGATGAGGCAGGGCGTTTACTATTGTCTCATCTTTTCCAAAAAGCAGTATCGCCCCTAGGGTAAATCCCTCTTTGTTTGTAGTTTTATCTACCTTGTAAAGCCCAGAGCTTTTGAGAAGCTCAAAATCACTAAGCCCCTCCCATGGGTGAGTATCTGCTCGTCTGTTAGATGCGACTATGCGTATTCGCTTTATAAGCTCTAAGTCAAAATCATCCATACTAGCATAAGGAAATATTTTGTCCTCTGTATGGCTATCTTGTTTGAAAAGATAAAGCTTTGCAATGTTGGCGTTTTGCCCTGTGATGTTTATATCGCTGTCGTTGTTTCTGTCGTAAATTTTGCCATTTAGACTATGTACTGATTTGCTCATAGGTACATGAATATGCAAAATATTTTTATCTTCTATCTTTATAGTCTCAATGTTGAGATACAAAGGTGGGCTAAACTTTTGAGGGTTGTTGATAGTGGTCACAAAATCTTTTTTTATGCTTTGTATTTTTTCATTATTAACACCAACTACACTACAATCATCTTTTACACCTAAAAATATATCTCCACCGGCACGATTTGAAAATGCGCAAACTGTTTCATACAGATTTTTGTTGAGTTGTGTTTTTGATTCTTTAAACTCTACAAATTGATTTTCGCCATTTTGTATCAAATGCAAGATATCTTCTAGGTATTTAATCATATCTATCTCTTTTCCTCTAGATACCAAGCATACATGGTTTTGATTCCCTTTTCAAGCTCTACCTTATGTTTCCATCCAATAGAGTGAAGTTTTGACGGGTCTGTTAGCTTTACCATTGTTCCGTCAGGTTTAGTTGTGTTGAAGTACAGCTTGCCTGTGTATCCAACTATATCTTTTATGAGATATGCAAGCTCTTTTATGCTTATATCTTTACCTGTTCCGATGTTTATATGAGTATTTCTTATTTCATTCGAAAACTCATCAGCGTTAAGCGTTAAGTGCGTAGTGTTAAGAATATCTTTAAAATCTCTGTTTTCCATTATAAACACACAAGCATCTGCCATATCTTCACTGTACAAAAACTCTCTCCTTGGATTTCCGCTTCCCCAGATTTCAACTTTTGGAATGTTGTTTAGTTTGGCTTCGTGTATCTTTCTAAGAAGTGCTGGAAGTACATGTGAAGTTTCTAGGTCAAAGTTGTCATTTGGTCCGTAAAGATTTGTAGGCATTACACTTATGAAGTTTGTTCCGTACTGTATGTTGTAGCTCTCACACATTTTTATACCTGCTATTTTTGCTATGGCATAAGGTTCGTTTGTGTACTCTAGCGGAGAAGTCAAGAGGCACTCTTCGGGCATCGGTTGCGGTGCATTTTTTGGGTAGATACATGTAGAACCTAAAAAGAGGAGCTTTGTTACTCCATGTATGTAACTTTGATGGATGACATTGTTTTGAATCTGTAAGTTCTCATAAATAAAATCTGCTCTATAAGAGTTGTTTGCTACTATGCCACCTACTTTTGCAGCGGCAAGTATGACATACTCAGGCTTTTCTTTTTTGAAGAATTCTTCTACTGCTTGTTGGTTAAGTAAGTCCAACTCCTTGTGAGTTTTATATACTAAGTTTATATAGCCTTTTGTTTGTAAGTTTTTTAGGATTGCACTGCCTACAAGTCCACGGTGACCGGCTATGTATATTTTGCTATTTTTGGTCATTTATCAATCTCTTTTATATCTATTTCTAACATACTACACACTCTATCAAATAGTTCTTGTGTAAACTCTAGTAGTTCTTCTATCTCATCTCTTGGAGGAAGAGAGTAGTTTGGGTTTGGGTATCTGTCTTCTTTATAGTATTCAGTTGCTTTTATTATTAGAACTATTTCATTGTCATTTATATGCAGATTATTGCTCACATATTCATAGACTTCTAACAAATCATGCGATTTTGGTATTTTATTGTTTTGGCTTGCGATGATAGATTTTAAAATCTTTTCTAAAGATTGTTGTAAATCACTTCCTATGCTATCTGTAAAGTGATTTGCATCAAAAAGTATGATGGCTGATTTCAAATCATGATAAGCAATAGTCAACCACTCTTTAGCTGCTGTCTTATTCATAGATAACTTTTCCATTTTGTAAAATATCTATCTTGTAAAAATAATCTTCTCTAGAGTTCACAAAATCTTCTGATGAGATCAAAATATCAAAACCGATTTTATACTTAGAAATCAAATCCCTGAGTTTCAACTTTGCTTGCACTTTTAATTCTCTTATGTTTTCAATATTACTATTTTTTATCAAAAACAGATCTATATCACTCTCCTTTGTAGGAGTGCCATATGCATAGCTCCCAAAAAGTATGATTTTATCTGGTTGTAAAAACTTAAGTCTCTCAATGATTTGCGGTTTCAGCTCTTCAATGTTTATCATATTTTGCTCTTTTTACTCAAAATAACTCATAATCTTATATCCACCTTCTTTGAGGTAAACATCCTTTGTCATAAGTTTTAAATCTGACTTCATCATATCGTTTACTAAGTCCTGAAGGTTATAGTCTCTGCTCCAGCCTAGTTTTTGTTCTGCTTTTGTTGGGTCTCCTAGAAGCAAATCTACCTCTGTTGGTCTAAAATAGCGTGGGTCTACGGCTACCACTTCTTTGCCGATTGCCACTTGGTACTCAGGGTTTGTACAAGAAACTACATACGCTTTTTCTTCAACTCCCACACCTTTAAACTCTAAGGCAACTCCTGCATAAGCAAAACTCATTCGTACAAAATCTCTTACAGTTGTAGTTTGCCCAGTTGCGATAACCCAGTCCTCAGGCTCGTCCGCTTGCAGAATCATCCACATCATTCGTACATAATCTTTTGCATGTCCCCAGTCTCTTTTTGCATCAAGGTTTCCAAGGTAGAGTTTGTCTTGAAGTCCTAGTGCTATTTTACTTGCTGCTCTTGTGATTTTTCTCGTTACAAATGTCTCACCTCTAACAGGGCTTTCATGGTTAAAAAGTATGCCATTACAAGCAAACATACCATACGCTTCTCTATAGTTTACAGTTATCCAGTATGCGTACATCTTCGCTACTGCATAAGGGCTTCTAGGGTAAAAAGGTGTTGTTTCTTTTTGAGGTGTTTCTTGTACTTTTCCAAAAAGTTCCGAAGTGCTTGCCTGATATATTTTTGTTTTCTTAGAGAGTCCTAAAAGTTTCACCGCTTCAAGAAGTCTGAGCGTTCCCGTTCCATCAGCATTTGCAACATATTCTGGAGTTTCAAAAGAAACCGCCACATGGCTCATCGCCGCCAAATTATAAATCTCATCAGGCTGTGTTTCTTGAATGATTCGCGTGAGGTTCATAGAGTCAGTCATGTCACCAAAATAAAGATGCAGATTTACATTGTTTTCATGAATATCTTGGTAAAGGTGGTCTATTCTGTCTGTATTAAAAAGAGAACTTCTTCTTTTTATGCCGTGAACGATGTACCCTTTTTTAAGTAAAAATTCCGCTAAATAACTTCCGTCTTGTCCTGTAATTCCTGTTATTAATGCTACTTTCTTATCGCTCATTCGTAAATTCCTTTTTTATTTATTTTCTACTAAAATCATCATCTATGCGGACAATATCATCTTCGCCAGTATATTCACCGACTTGCGCTTCTATGAGTACAACGGGGATTTTTCCCTCATTTGAAAGACGATGAAGCTCACCCATTTTTATATAAGTGCTTTCGTTTGGTCTCACTAACCTTGTTGTCTCGCCCACTGTTACAGTTGCGGTTCCGCTCACAACTATCCAGTGCTCATTTCTGTGAAAATGTTTTTGCAAAGAGAGTCTTTTCCCAGGTTTTACTTCAATGCGTTTTATTTTATAACCTGGGCTGTCTTCAAGAATCGTATAAGTTCCCCACGGTCTGTGTCCTGTTAGGTGAATATTATGGAGTTCTGAGTCCATATCTTTAAGCTTTTGCACCACTTTTTTTACTTTTTGACTTGAGCCTTTTTTAGAGATAAGCAAAGCATCACCCGTGTCCACTATGATACAATCTTCAATATCAACTGTTGCTATTTTTCTCTCACTTCCATAAACAAGATTGTTTTTTGAGTCTATTGAGATGTGATTTAAATTTTTTGTATTGCCATTTTTGTCTTTTGGAAGTTCATCATAAAGAGCATCAAAACTACCCACATCTGACCAGTCTATATCTGAAGCTATTACTTTTACTTTTGAAGATTTTTCCATTACGGCATAGTCTATGGAGTCTTCCTGGATTTTTAGCATGTCTTCGTGTCTTATTCTTATGAGGTCACTTGGTGCAACTGAAGCAGCACTTCCGGAATTTTCTCTTGGATGTGTGGCTTTTAAACTATGCTTTGAAATGGCATAGTTCACACGAGCATCACCCATTACTTTATTAAAAGCAGTTCCACATGCCATATAAATCTCAGGAGAATACTTTTGAAGCTCTTCTAGAAACACACCTGCCTTAAAACAGAACATGCCGCTGTTCCAGTAATAGTTTCCAGCTTCTAAATATTTTGTTGCGGTTTCAAAGTCTGGCTTCTCATGAAAGGCTTTTACGTCTAGCCCTTCAGCTTCAATGTACCCAAACCCCGTTTCAGCAAATGACGGAGTGATTCCAAAGGTGACAAGATAGTTTTTTTCTGCTAACTCTTTTGCTTTTTGAACTACTTTTTCATACTCTATTTCATTTTTAATCAAGTGGTCAGAGGGTGTTACAAGAACAATCTCCTCACTTCCACATGCCATACATGCAAGAGCGATTGCAGGGGCTGTATTTCTTCCAACCGGCTCTAGCAGATATTTGTTATTTGTCTTATTTAGTTCTTCAAGTTGGTCGAATGCAAGAAAATACTGTTCACTGTTTGAGACAATAAACTGACTCTCACAAACTTTAGAATTTCGCTCAACCGTAAGCTGAAAAAGTGACTTCTCATCAAATAGTTTTACAAACTGTTTTGGCATAAGCGTTCTACTTATGGGCCAAAGTCTCGTACCGTTTCCTCCGCATAAAATTATGTTAGTCATTTTTTCTCCTCATCTGTTCAAGCTCGCGTTGAAGCTCTTCGTACTCTTTTTTCTTTGTTTGAACAAACTTTTCAGTAAGTG
Organism: Helicobacteraceae bacterium CG2_30_36_10; assembly: GCA_001873135.1. Classification (GTDB taxonomy): domain Bacteria; phylum Campylobacterota; class Campylobacteria; order Campylobacterales; family Sulfurimonadaceae; genus Sulfurimonas. The sequence goes on along the minus strand of MNYP01000123.1, from coordinate 7,138 downwards.
CTAGTTTCTGTTTAAAGCCCTCTTCAGTGAGAAGATAACGGTAGCCTTTTTTATTTTTGGAGTTGATGAAGTTTTCGCACTTTAAAAGACCTTTGTCTTTGAGTGCTTTGAGGATATAGTTTACTTTTCCTACGCTATAGCCGATGGAGTCAGCTAATGATTTTTGAGTGCCGTAAGACTCTATGTTGCGTAAAATAGAAAAAGCTTCAGATTCTGGAAAGTTTGGGTAATTCATAAATTTTGTAATTTCTCTTTTATTTAGTTATTAATTCAGTGAATGAATTTTATCTTTTGAAGTATTAAGTTCGACTGAATGCCACTTCTGGTTTCTGCCCAGAATACAGAAAAAAATTTAGTTTTTTTCTAAGTCACGCTTTAGCGTTAGAAATTCTGGGTACCGTAGGACACTATCAACTTCATGGCTCTTCGGTACTGCGAATTTATTCGTGGCAATGTGGAGTTTATAGACTAAATCTTCAGCTTATAAACCTTGGCATGTGGATTCATAATTACCTTCTCAAAAAGAGATCTATCATACTCTTCTAAAGCCATCATCTGAATATACGATGAGTTGTATGTTTGCTCATCAACCACCAAAAATGTATTGTATGGCGACATGTAAATCACACTTAGCGGTGCCGTAGAATTGAGCGACTGCACATTTTTTTGAAGCTGCATATTTTTGTCGTAGTATGTTTGTACGAACCTTTTCACACCTACTTTTTGGGCTCCTATGGTCAGGGTTTTTTCATTTTTATTTAAAGAGATGCCACTGCCTAGATTTATGCTCTCATTTACCTCTTTAAAATTTCTGCTTACATAGAAAAACGGAGCCTGACCTTTTTTACCGTCCATAAGATTTAAGTTTGAAAATATCGTAACTGTCGGGTAAATGTCTAACATTCTGTATGGAAGGTAGAAGTAGATATCTCTTGTTTTCTCCGGCATGTGGATATCAGCAGTTTGCAAAGAGAGTAAAAAGTCATTTGTATCATTAAGACCGTACTTTTTTGTCATCTCTTCTGTGTTGGAAAAAAGAACTGTTCTCTTGGATTCATTGAGCTCTTGATTGGCTTTTTGAATTTGAAACGCTTTTTCTGTAAACTCGACATCAAGTCTTGCCATTTTCGCTGCAACATTTTGAGGGTTGCTAAGTACAAAGCTAACAGGAAAATTATGATTTCCTTCATGTTTACCGCCATCTACAAGTGTTTTAACATCTGAGTAGTATCGTATTGGGTAGCCGTAGTCCCACCAGGAAATCACATAGTCCTCTCTGTCGGCTATTTTGGACAAATCGGTTAAAATTTTGACCTCGTCTGCATTAAAAACAGTAGGAACTCTGTACTCCTCAATGTGTTTATAGTTAGGGTATAAAACAGCCAGCGTTAGAGTGGCGTATGCAAAATATTTTACACTTTTTTTATCTGTAATATATCGTGTTAATTCGGTAATCAAAAACGCTACACCAAAGGCTAAAATAGGCACGGCGTAGATAGTAAAACGTAAACCGCCGACACTCGCTAAAAAACCAAGACCTATCAAAGGAAGAGCAAAGAGCATAATTTTGTGTCTGTAAGCCAAATATACAAACCCGACAATAGACAAAATAAATGTAACTACATGCCCGCTTATACGGTTAGCAAAGGTTTCAAAAGGAATTTGTCCAGCTTCTCTTATAGTCTGCATAACGCTGTAAAAGTGCAGCTTCAATCCCTCTTCGCCGATAAGTGTAGCATCTTTAAATACATATAATTTCAGCTTACCCAAAATAGGGTCAAAACCCCCTGTGGCAAAAAAAACAAGCACTGAGAGAGCTAAAATATGGTAAATATATTTTTGATATTTTTCTTGTTTAAAGATGTAAAAAGCTGCTAAAACCAATGGAAACCGAATAAAGCCATCAAGATTAATCATCGCCAACATCATAATGGCTAAAAGTTTATAATTGTAGAGATTTTTTCTGTCAAACACCAAAGTGTACAAAAGAATAAGGGTAAAAAATGAGAATTCCAAAGAGTAACTTTGAGGGTACCACCACCTGTAAACCAAGATGTCTAAGGCTGTAAGGAGCAGGTACTTGTCTTCATTCGTTTTTACTGCCCAAATAATAGACCAGAGCAAAAACATCGGAAGGACAATGTTGAGCATGTCGGTGTCGTAGTAGCCTATCATTGTACGGTTGTAATAACTCCAGGCAATAGAGGCTAAAAGTGCGGCTATAAAACCCATCTCCAAGTTGTCTAAGCCTCTGGCTATTAAAATAATCGGCACAACAACTAACGAGCTTAAAAACACCGGCATAAATAACAAGATGCTCTCAAAAGAAAAAGGCAAAATATACGCAAAAAATGCTGTGAGTTGTGAAGCTGCCGAGGTAATCGGCGAGAGGTCGTTTTCTTGAGAAATTCCGCTTAAAATATCTCTAGCACCCTCTGCATAGTAATAGCCGTCGTTGGTGTTTATCATAAACTGACCGGCATATTTAAACGCCTCATAATCAGCGAACTGATAAGCCCATATCATTCGCATTGCTACGGAAAAAGCGAATGCAGCTAAGATGTAGATTATGGTTAGTTTAGTCTCTCTAGTTAAGCTTTTCATACTGTTTTATCCTACCTTCATATTCTTTAATTTGCAACATTTTATCATATTTAACCGCACCTTTTAAAAGGAGTCTGTATTTTTGAAGTAAACTCTGAACAACTCTCTCTTTTTTATCTGTCTGTAAAAGTTTTTCAAGAGCCACAACGCGAAACCTGTCCATTCCCCAGTGTTTAAAGCTGAGTTGGTCTTCATGCCCTGCGTATTTTGTGATGAGTTTTTCATCTATCAATCCAATTTTATTTCCACATGCCACCCTAAGCCACAAATCATAATCTTCACACACTTCCAAAGTCTCATCAAAAAGCCCGACTTCATCAAGTAATTTTTTATGCATCATAACCGCAGATGGCGCAATTATGCAGTGGGACAAACATGCCTCAAAAATATCTCCGCCGACTTTGTGAAACTTTTTGGGTATCTTTACTTCTTTGTCATCTCGAATCCAAGTTTCATCTGTATAACTCATCAAAATTTGTGGATTTTGATGATGAAATTCCACATGCCAAGCCAACTTCTCTACATGCCAAGTATCGTCTGAATCTAAAAAGGCAAGCCATTGGCATGTGGAATTTTTTATGCCTAAGTTTCTAGCAGAGGAGACGCCTGCGTTTTTTTGATAGATATATTTGGCACGTGGAAATAGTTTTTGAATCTCAGAGCTGTTGTCAGTGGAACCATCATCAATAATGATGATCTCTTTTGCTTGAAACGACTGCGAATAAACCGACTCTAAGGCACGCTTAAGAAGTTCAAAACGGTTATGTGTTGGAATGATAACCGAAATATCCAACTCTATTTACCAGACTTTTATTTCATTATACAGGCTGTCTCGCTCAACGGGCAAAAATCCGCTGTTTTTTATAAGAGCAGTAAAGTCTTGAAGGTTTACGCCGTTTGCACTTTTGGCACCGGCGGCTGAATTTATGGACTCTTTTTCTATGGTTCCGTCTAAATCATTTGCCCCGAACTCTTGCGCAACAAGAGCCAAGTTTACGGTTGAAGTCACCCAGTAGGCTTTTAGGTTTGCTACGTTGTCGAGCACTATGCGGCTCACTGCCATTGTTTTTAAAATCTCATTCGCAGTTATAGGTGCTTCTATTTTCAGGTAGTTATTTTCGGTTTGGTAGACAAGAGGAATAAAGCAGTTAAAACCACCTGTAATGTCCTGCAGGTCACGGATGCGCATCATGTGGTCTATGCGGTTTTCCCTGCTTTCCACATGCCCAAAGAGCATAGTAACATTGGACTTTTTACCTCTCTCGTGCCATTTTCTGTGAATCTCAAACCATTGGTCTGAGGTCACTTTACCCTTGCAGATGTAATCACGCACTTTCTCATCGAAAATCTCAGCGCCACCGCCCGGCATAGAGTCCACACCGTTTTGTACCATCAGGTCAAGCACTTCATCATAACTTAAACCGTGATGACGGGACAAAAAATCGACCTCAGCGGCGGTGAGTGCTTTGACGTGCAAATGCGGATACTCTGTTTTTATTTTTTTGAAAATTCCCAAGTACCAATCGAGCGTGACATTGGGGTTGTGTGCGGAGACTATATGCACCTCTTTTGCCCCTCTGGAGTCGATATCTTTTACGATTTGCATAATCTCTTCATGGCTCATTGTGTACTGGTTTGGGTTTTTTCTTGTCGCCGAATAGGCACAAAATTTACACACATCTGCGCAGACATTTGTCGGGTTGATATGGCGGTTGATGTTGAAGTAGGTTTTTTTGGCGTGACGCTCTTTTCTTTTGGCATCAGCCAAATCGCCAAGCTCAAAAAAGTCCATATCGTAAAGGCTCAACGCCTCGTCAAAATTTATACGTTTACCTGATAAAATCTTTTCTTTAATGTTCATAGTTTCTCATTTTTACTTTTTTATAGTATTTATTTTGGGCTCTTCTCTCGTTACAACCCCGGAGCTTTCCACATGGAAGTCGTGATATTATCATCTACCAACTTTAGTTGTCCTTCGTAGGCTTTTTGCCACTTATTTTTAAGCGCATCATATATCTTTTTATTTTCCATATTTGGAAGATATTCTTTCTCCCAAGCAACCAGCTCTTTTGCAGCTTCGCTTATGGAGTTGTAGATTCCTGCACCGACTCCTGCGGACATTGCCGCGCCGAGTGCTGTTGCTTCTGTGACACGAGGTATCTTAATTTTACATCCTGTCACGTCTGCCAATATTTGCGACCAAAGCTCGCCTTTAGCGGCTCCACCTGCAAAAACTATGGTGCTAAACTCTACACCTGTGAACTCTTTGATTTTATCAAAATTTATACTTGACACTATGGCAGCATTTTCTTGCAAACTTCTAAACATAGAAGCACGGTTACAAAGCTCTGAATCAAGGCTGAGATTTAAAAAACTCGGTGCGGCGTGGTACCATTTTGCGTATTTCATCGAGTCTGAAAAGATAGGCATGATGCCGTGCGAACCTACGGGAACTTTGGAGGCTTTTTCTTCTAATATAGTGTAAGCATCAACACCTTTTTCTTTGGCTTCAAGTTTTTCCATCTCGCAAAAAGCATCTCTGAACCAGCGCATAACCAAACCGCTGAAAAAGGTGATTCCCTCAGCCTGAGAGAGTCCGCTTATTACATGCGGATTGACTCGTATGCTCCTATCTTTTGGGGGTTTAACTTCACTTGAAATGTTGACAACTTGCTGCCAAAATGAACCGCCTAAAATGGCTACCTGCCCAACCTCAACTACGCCCAAGCCTGCGCTTCCAAGCTGAACATCGCCGCCGCCCGTTACGACTTTGGTCTTTGTTGAGAGT
>MNYP01000123.1:0-1735 GCA_001873135.1 Helicobacteraceae bacterium CG2_30_36_10 | reverse complement strand
TGAAGCTTTTTTTGTAACATTCCCGATTACTGTTCCGACTTCATGGCATGTGGAAAATATATCATCTTTTAGCCCGACTCTTGTAGCCATTTGCACATGCCAATCACGATTTTGTAAAGAAAAAATTCCTGTTGTTCCCGCGTTGCTTGGGTCTGTGGCTATTACTCCGCTAAGTTTAGCCAATAACCAATCGCCTATCATTGAAATATTTGCGACTTTTTCATAAATATCCGGCTTATTGTTTTTCAGCCAAAGTATTCTAGGAAGTGCTCCTAGAGCAAAGGTCTGACCTGAGAGTTTGTAAAACTCCTCTTCGATGCCTGCAAAGTTTTCTTTGAGGTATTTTACCTCAGAAGAAGCCCTTGCATCGACGTTTGCCACTGCCCAAAGTTCTTTGCCCACATTGTTATAAAGGACAATTCCCTCTCGCATACTTGAAGCGCTCAAAGCCAAAATATCTTCACTATTAATATTTCCACATGCCAAGGCTTCTTGTATACATCCACATGCCAAGCTCCAATTTTTCTCAAAATCAAAACTCATAGAGTTTGGCACGCCCTCTTCTTTCAAATGTTTCCACTCTTTTTGCGCCACTGCGATTTGATTGCCCTGTGTATCAAAAATAACAGCTCGTATGCTTCCCGTTCCTGCGTCAATTGCCATTAGGTATTGCATTTTTTATCCTTTTTGAATAAATTTTGTAGTTTTTGTTTAGTTCTTCAAAACGATGATGATACAAAAAAAGATTTCAATCCATCTCCAAAATTACTTAATTCAAGGAAAGTTCCATTTTGTTGCAATATTACTTTATTTTTAATTACATCTATATTTTCAATATTAAAAATATCATTCATTAAGCCATTGATATAGTCATATTTATTCATTAATTTTAATTCATCTGCTCTCTCACTCAAAGTATCATTCTCTCCTTAAGCCCTCTTTGGCATTTGAATTAATGTTTCAAGAGGAAGATGTAGCCCACTTGCAAGATTTGTAATCATTGTAAGAGAGAGTGCAATTTTTCTATTTAAAAGTTCGGATACTTTACTTTTGTTTCCTATGTATGGTACTAAGTCTTTTTGTTTTAGATTCATCTGCTGCATTCTTATTTTTATAGCTTCTATCGGGTCTGGTTCAGAAATAGCCCAATGTTGCTCTTCGTACTTTTCAATCAACAAAACTAAAACTTCAAGCTCGTCACTCTCTTTACTGCCAAGAACAGGATTAAGTTCCATTAATCTATCAACTTCTTCTAAAGCTTTGTCATATTCATTTTCATTTCTAATTGGTTTTAATAACATCTTATATCTCCTCTGCGTTAATTTTATCGTATTCGCTATGTGTTCCTATGAATTTCACTCTAACGATTTTACGAGGGTAATCAATATGAACGATTAGTCTAAAATCATTACCTTTTAGATTGAAAACTACACGGTTATCTTTTAAAAAAGATGCACTTGCGTAAATCTTTTTAATATCATCTGGTGTATTCCATGTAGATTTTTTTGCATCACCATACCAAACCTCTAGCGCTGTTTTAGCTTTAGAGTGTTTTTCATAGAATAATATTAAAGTTCTTTTACTGATTACATTCATAGTGTTATTGTATTATAATTCCCTTTAAAGGAACTTTATTGTTTTTTTATAGTTACGCGCCTGTAAATGAATCTAGAGATGGGGTCAGGCACCATTATTTTGAGTAATTCTTTATACTTATCCGCAATAATGAAATTGA
>MNYP01000153.1 GCA_001873135.1 Helicobacteraceae bacterium CG2_30_36_10 | reverse complement strand
ACTACACTGCCACAAAAAAGTTTAGAAACTCTGATGATTACACTCCCGGCGGAAAAAACGACAAAAGACCAGACCGCGCACTGAGTGTTTACTGTAACCTCATACGACGCCACTTTAAAGATACTGTTCCCTTGGTTTTGGGTGGCATAGAAGCCTCACTTAGACGGGTAACACATTATGATTATTGGTCGGACAAACTTAGAAAACCCATTCTTTTTGATTCTAAAGCAGACGTTTTAATATATGGCATGGGCGAAATAGCCCTAGAACAACTCACAAAAGCCATAGATGAAAAAAGAGATTATACAGATATAAGAGGTGTTTGCTACATCGCAAAAGAGCCAAAGTTGGAGTTTAACCAGTTGCCCTCACATCAAGAGTGTTTGGAGAATAAAGAGAAATATATAGACCTATTTGATTTGTTTTATGACAACAACGACCCCATAGCGGCGAAAGGTTTATGCCAAGGGGTTGACACTCGTTTTTTAATCCAAAACCCTCCGTGTGATTACCTAAACGAAGAGGAGATGGATGCCAACTCTAACCTCCCATTCACAAGAGAGTTGCACCCGTATTACGCAAAGATGGGCAAAGTTAAATGTTTGGAGACTATCAAGTTTTCTATTATGACGCATCACGGCTGTTGGGGAGAGTGTAACTTTTGTGCCATCGGCGTGCATCAGGGCAGAACCATTAGAACACGCTCAGAGGGCAACATTCTCAAAGAAGCAAAAGAGTTTAACAACTACAAAGACTACAAGGGCATCATCAGCGATGTCGGCGGACCCACGGCAAATATGTACGGCTACGAGTGCAACAAAAAGCTAAAACTCGGAACCTGCGACCATCAGCGATGTGTAGATGCAAACCACTTGTGCAAGTCTATGAAACCAGACCACAGCCGCAACATAAACCTTTTAAGGCAGGTGAGAGCAGTGGAGGGTGTGAGAAAAGCGTTTGTAGCCAGCGGTGTGAGATACGACCTCATAACAGAGGACAAAAAGCACGGCTATGAGTACTTAAAAGAGATGGTAAAACATCACATTTCAGGGCAGATGAAAGTTGCTCCCGAACATACGCAACAGCATGTTCTTGAACTTATGGGCAAACCCGGCAAGCAGACGCTTATAGACTTTAAAAAACTCTACGACCAGCTAAACAAAGAAGAGGGCAAAGAGCAGTTTTTGACCTACTACCTTATAGCTGCTCATCCGGGGTGTGAAGAAAAAGATATGCATGAGCTAAAAAGGTTCACCACCGATGAGCTACAAATGAACCCGGAACAAGCACAGGTTTTTACCCCAACACCGGGAACCTACTCAGCCGTCATGTACTATACAGAGATGAACCCGGTGACGCGCAAAAAAATCTTTGTGGAAAAAGACACAAAAAGAAAAGAGAAACAAAAACAGATAGTTGTTGCAAAAGATAATTTTTCTAGCGGATTTGCTTCATAGAGAAAGTTTGGAGCTTCATTGGGCTAAACACGCTACTTTTAGCTAAAATACTTTTTACTATAAAAAACAACTCTAAGGTCTTGCCTCGTGTCAATGTTTCAAAAATCAGTTTTAAAAAGTATTTCTCAAGATGAAAGTTTAGTAGCCCAAAGATGGGCAGAGTTTCAAAAGTACCTCGCCAAAGTTGATTTTATAAAGTCAGTCAAAGAAGAGAAGTATCAAGATGGCTTTTTCAAAGATGTTTTTGAAAACTGCTTAGGCTACACGCTTGACAGTACAAATCCACATGCCCATAACCTAGAGAGAGAAAAGAAGAACGAAACAGACGGCAAAAAAGCCGACGGTGTCATCTACGTGAACTCTCAAATAGTCGGCGTAGTCGAACTAAAAGCCCAAGACACAAAAAACCTCGACAAAATAGAAGCCCAAGCCTTCAACTATCACAACTCACACTCAAGCTCAAAATACATCATCATCTCAAACTTTGACGAGCTGAGATTTTACATCGACAAAAAAACCGCTTATGAGAGGTTTTCACTTTTTACTCTAAGCTATGATGAGTTTAAAAAGCTTCATTTGCTCCTCAGTTACGAGAGCATAAAAGCAGACATTCCCCTAAAACTCAAAGAAAAAACCGCAAACTTTGAACAGCAGATTTCAAAGAACTTATACAAGGATTTTTCAACTTTCAGAACCCACCTCTTTGAAAATATCATAAAAAACAACTTTGCTCTTGGAAGTGTTGCTTTAGCCTCACCAAAAAACAGTCCGGCTTCACCATCACCCATCACCGCCACAAAAGTCTCACATCCAAAAGCACTCCTTTTAAGGCTTACCCAAAAGCTCTGCGACCGCATCATCTTTATACTCTTCGCAGAAGACAGAGGCTTACTAAGCCCAAACACCGTAAAAGAGATACGAGAAGAGTTCACAAACCAAAAATTTACTTCATACCCACTCTACGACATCTACAAATTTTATTTCGATGCCATAAACAAGGGAAATGAAAAACTAAACATTCCAAAATACAACGGCGGACTCTTCGCACAGGACGAACTTCTTGATGGCTTGATTATAGACGACAATGTACTAGACATGGAAGCCCAAGCACTCAGCGATTATGACTTCGAGAGCGATATATCGGTAAATATTTTAGGACATATCTTCGAGCAAAGCCTGACAGATTTGGAAGAGATGGAGAGAGATTTCACAACTGAACCAACCGCTCTTGGAAGTGTTGCTTTAGCCTCACCAAAGAAAGCTCCAACCAAACCCCCGATGAGCAAACGCAAAAAAGACGGAGTCTTCTACACCCCCGAATACATCACAAAATACATAGTCGACAACACACTAGGCAAACTCTGCCAAGACAAAAGAGAAGCTCTAAACTTAGTAGAAATCACAGCACCCGCCAACCCGAAAAAACCAACCAAAGCAGAGCAAACCACAAAAGAAAACCTAGAACACTACAGAAACTGGCTCTCTCATCTGAAGATTCTCGACCCGGCATGTGGAAGCGGAGCATTTTTAAACCAAGCCTTAGAATTTTTGATACACGAACACAAAAACCTACAAAGAGATTTAGTAGTCATGGGAGACATCACCGCCTACTACGAGATAGAAAAATCGATTTTAGAAAACAACCTCTACGGCGTAGACATAAACGAAGACGCAGTAGAAATCGCAAAACTTTCTCTATGGCTGAGAACAGCAAGCAAGGGGAGGGAACTTACGAAACTGGCAGATAAGATTCTATGCGCAAACTCTCTTTTAGAAATGCCCTTTGAAGAGGGCAGTTTTGACATTGTGATTGGAAATCCGCCGTATTTCAATATTCAAACATTGGGTGCAAAATCTCCAATTGCTCAAGCTATTCAAAATAAATATCCTGAAATTTGGCAAGATAAAAGTGATATATTATTCTATTTTATAGCACTTGCTATCAAAATGACAAAAAATAAAGTCGGTTTTATTGTTTCAAATGCCTTTATGTTTTCAGACAAGGCTCAAAAATTACGAAATTATATTCTTGAAAATACAACTGTATCAAAAATGACAAATTTTGAACAGTATATGGTTTTTGAAGATGCTTCCGTAACGACTGCAATCATAGAACTTGATAAAACTAAAATGAATAGTAGAACCAAAGCTTATAATTTTATTGAAAAAAACTACAATTTCTCAGATGTATATGAGATATTAAATAGTGAAAGAAATTATTTTGAAGTTACTCTTAAAAAAGACAATGTTTTTGCATTAGTAGATGACAAAATAAATTTTATTAATGAAAAAATTGATGGTAATTATCCAAAAGTTAACACTATTTTTAAAATTGGCAAGGGTATGGAAACCGCTGCCAACAGTGTTTTTCAGTTTAAAGAAATGCCTTTACAATTTCCAAAAGAATTTATAAAAAAAAGAATGAGTGGAGAGATAATCAAAAAGTATATGATAGATGAGACTAAAGAGGATTTATTGTATTTTGAAGATATAGCAACATTTG
>MNYP01000087.1 GCA_001873135.1 Helicobacteraceae bacterium CG2_30_36_10 | reverse complement strand
ACCCAAATCCACATGCCAACCCAAATCCACATGCCAACCCAAATCCACATGCCAACCCAAATCCACATGCCAACCCAAATCCACATGCCAACCCAAATCCACATGATCTGGCTATACTAATTAGGACAAAGAATATAATCTATTCTTAGTTAAAACGATAATAAGTGAGCTAGAGATGGCAAGTAGTAAATAAATAAGAGTTTAGAGAATTAACAGTTCAGTTGGTGATAAACGGAGATGAATCTGTGACAAAAGTTTTAATGGTTTCATTTCATTCTCCTTAAGATTTTAATACACATCATCATGTGTGCCAATATCGACAAGAATGATTTTCTCGTCAATGATCATCAATACCAATACGATTCGGTATTCGTAGGTCAAACGAACCGCATGAAACTTCTCTAAATTGCCTTGGAGTTTGTGCAGTTTTAGTGAAGGCTCAAGCGGGTCGTTTTCAAGCTTTTTGAGAACATTCCCATATTTATTGACTAAATCGGGATGTTTTTTGAAAAACTTTATCTCCCTTTTGAGATAGATTTTGTCTTTAGCTAATCGCATTTTTTAGTTCCGCTATGTATTCATCAATATCACCTATCGGAGTGAATCCAGAATAATCACCTCTGTTAATTTTATCCAAAACTTCCAAGCAATGCTGTTCATCGATTGCCTCATCGTCTTCTTTTTTTCTAACTTCAAACTTTTTCACAACATCACTTTTTAACAAGTTTATCATTGTCATAAACTGCTCAAACTTACTGTCTTCTATCTCTAACACTACTGTTTTCATTTTAGCCTCCGCTAGATTGATTTTCAAGAAATTTTTTCACATCATCGTGTACGCCGTGGCGACTTTATCAAGCTTTGAGTGTTTTGCCACCAGTGTCAATTTTTACTTGTAATTGCTTGATTATACTATCAGAATAGCTTAATAAACACTTAAAAGGGTTTAGTTTATGAGAATGTAATAATATTTGTTAAAGTTATCTTAAGTTCTACATATATTTTTTTCTATTTAAGAAAAAAAATCCACATGCCAAGCCAATATAATCATAAATAACGTGAACTCATTCACCTTATTTTCACCGTCTCACGCCAAGCCAAATCCACGCATAGTTTAAAAGCCACATTTCCCAAAGAGAGTTCAAAAACAATAGGGTCAGAGCAAAACAAATCACTTTAGATTGAGTTCGATTTATTTTTTTTGGATATACTTTGGATATACAAGGAGTTTTATATGACAGCAACAATTTCAAAGTGGGGAAACTCACAAGGGCTTAGACTTCCTAAAGATATTGTTAACAATTTACACCTTGCGGTAGGGGATGTTGTAAATATATTTGTTGAAAATGATAAAGTAATTATAGAACCAATTAGAAAAGAAAAAATCTTTTATGACATAAATGAACTTGTTTCAAAAATACCAAAGAATTACCAAACAAGTGAAGAGATTGTGTCATATGTGGGGAAAGAAGAGTGGTAAAAGAGTATATCCCAAAACAAGGCGACATAGTTATTCTCACTTTTGACCCCCAAGTTGGGCATGAACAACAACAAGGTAGACGACCGGCTCTTGTAGTTAGTAATGAAATTTTTAACAAAAATGTAGGTCTTGCCATCGCTTGTCCTATTACAAATACAGACAGAAACTTTCCATTTCATGTAAAAGTTGATTCTTGTGAGCTTAGTGGTTTTGTGATGAGTGAACAAGTGAAATTTATAGATTTTAGAGCAAGAAAAGTAAAGTTTATTGAAAAAGCTACAGATAAACTTTTGGCAAATGTTTTAGGAATTATTGGAAGTATTTTATGAAAAATGGGATAAAACCCCAATACAATCCACATGCCAAGCCAACACTTCCTAAAGAGAATTTATAAGCCAGGCAACTTTTAAAATTATTGAGGTAGAAGACAAAAGTAAAATTGTTGCTAAAGTGAAGTAAAAGAAAATAAACCTTTTTCCCACTCTTCTTTCAATCTATTGGCAAATATTTCTATCTCTTTATTATTTTCTACATATGCGTCAAGAGCTTTAGAAGCTTTTTTAACTGCATCTTTACATTTTTGTATAGTTTCATCAATTTCTGATGTTTTCATTTGGCAGGTGTTCTTTGCGAAATTACGATATGTTTTTTCTTTAAACCACAACTTGCCATCGCTCATTTTTAGAGCGGGTACATCTTCTCTGATGTAAACAGTTGTGCAAACAACATCATAAATTGGAGCCATGATGGCATCTGTATAATCATTCTCATAAATAATGCCGTAGTTTTTAAGATGTCCATCCCCATTACGGAGAAAATGATTCATAATCAGAGCAGCAAACAGGTCTTTTAAACATTGTTTCCTGTTTTCTGGTCTTACTGATGATTTCATAACTTTTGCAAGATCTTCATACGATGCACTATATTTTTCTTCAGTGGATTTTCCAAGCAGAACACATCCGTCCTCAAAGCCATAAAAAGTACCATCATCTTTTATATCAAACCTTTTCATAACAAACATAGACCTGTTTTCTGAGAGATAATACTCCGCAACACTGAGTCCACTAAAACGAATAGCCTCCATACAGAAAAATTCATTTAATGCTAACTCAGGGTACTCATCTCCCCATGATTTAACTATATAATGCTCTGTTGTTAGTGTATTTTTGTCATGTATGTCAAGTAGCATTTTTGGCTGTACACCAGATACTCCAGAACGAATAGCAAACTTTTGCATGAGTGACTCAAAAAGCTCATGTGTATCATTGTTCAATATATCACTTAGTTGTATTGACATTCCAGCATTAGCTGATTTACCATATTTTACTCTACCTATGACATACGGACCAATAAGATGAAGCATACCAAGGTCATCCATATTTACAAGTTTGCCAAATCTATCTTTGATAGCCTCTTTTAAAGCTCCCTCTGGCAAGTTCATTTCAAAGATCGGGTGTAGTTTTGAAGATATCCAACTTTCAGTGCGAATCGGCATAGTAACAGAAACAATACTTGGTGCGTTGCTGTCATAAGTAAATATATATTTATTTGATTCATGAGCTAGAACACCAGCTTTGTCACTGTTTGTATAGATATCAAGATTTTTCATTGAGTTCATCCAGTGTGAGCGGTCGTCCTTTTGGGCGTATAGAGAGTTCTAGTGCAAGTATGTCTAAAACAGATTCAACTTTTTTGATGCCAACTTCATCTAAAAAGCCTGATTCTATTTTTTTAATTGTATTTATGGATGTGCCAGAGTACTCGGCTAACTTAGATTGAGTGTATTTGTTTGTTTTTCTGCTTTTTGTGACAATGGTAGCAATTTCTGTTAACTCCATACTTTTTCCTTAGTCTTTATAAGGGCTATTATAGCAGATAAATTAAAATTTAGATACTATAAAGACTAAAAATTGAGTAAGTCTTAACCCAGATTATCTACTTTTTTAAGTAAGTAGAAATCTTCTCGACCATACTAAATTTATTGTTTTCAGTCAGTATGATTTGAGCAGCTTTATGGTTGTTTGTGTTGAAAACTAGCGGTCCTATGAAGTTTACCATAGAGTCTTCTATGGGTGTTTGAATCAAAAGTATATTTAAAATAAGTAAATTTGAATCTTTGTCAATCTCAAGAAGTTCTCGAATTTTTTCTGGGATTTCAAAGTCATAGTCTACTAACACAAAGGGATCAATCAGAGTAAAAGATATATGCTTATCTTCAGTGGATTGCATTTTCATAAAGATATCGTCAATTTTTTGTAACTCAACTTCTTTTAGAGTCTCAAAGCCTAAAAGTGGTGCGCTTATTTCAAATTTCATTAAAAACCTTTTATGTATATTTTGTCGATTATATCACTTTAAGCATAAAATGTACCGATTTTAAAGTGAGATATAACTCTTTTAGGTAGAATAACAAATTAATTAACCTAGGAAAAAAAATATGAAAATTAAAACTCATTTTGTACTACTACTATTAGTGGTTCTTATCTTTTTTAGTGGATGTGCAAAAGATATTGAAGAGTAT
>MNYP01000023.1 GCA_001873135.1 Helicobacteraceae bacterium CG2_30_36_10 | reverse complement strand
CCCAAAGAATGAGGATTTTTCTAAGGCGAAAACATCAAGTGAAATCACTTGGTTTTAAGCAATTTCCAGATAGTTTTATTTATGACAATGTTGGCTTATATAAAATGCCGACTAATGCTCCTTGGACACAGAAGTGAATGCTCACGAAAGAAGGTAATCGGAAAGCCGTGTACGGGAAAACTGTATGCACGGTTTGATGAGGGGGAGTTGGAAAAGCGCTATTATTTAGTGGCTCGCCAATTCTCTACTCTACTCAGGGGCGTAGCTTTGTAAACCCTCTTTTTTAAGAAGTTCCACAGCAGATAAGCTATATGAGAAAAGCATAAGTAAAAAAAGTAAAAATCTCAAATCGACTCTCCTATTTGAGTGTATTTTACACTAAGTTGCAGTTTATTCATATCGTAATTTTATCTGTTCATAGCATATGCGTTCAAAATGGTTAAGCCTAAAAAGTACACCTTAAGGTATGAGAGAGAGAGTTTAAACTTTAAAACGTACATGCTCCATTGCATTTCGCTAAATTTAGCTAAAATAAACATTACTATTTTAAATGGATATATTTTATATGAATGAAGCCCAAACAAGAGAAAATTTAATTGACGATGAACTTATAAAATGTGGTTGGAATATTAACGACATAACAAAAATCATCCAAGAGTATAAAATCGAGCTTGATGATGATTTACCGCCGTTTTTTGATAGAACCAAAAGATTTGTTGATTATGCACTTTTAAACAAAGCCGGAAATGTCATCGCAATAATTGAAGCAAAACGAGAAAATAAATCTGTAGGAAGTGCCAAAACACAAGCGGAGTATTATGCAAAACGCATTAAAAATGCTCAGGGCTTCGCACCCTTCATCTACATCACAAATGGGCATGATATAGAGTTTTGGGACAGCGAAAACTACCCTATTAGAAAAGTCCTCTCTTACCACTCTCTTGATGACTTAGAGACTTACAGAAAACGAAATGACAACAACATAAAACTATCCCCAGAGCTTCTCAACCCAAACATAGCCGGAAGGTACTACCAAGTAAATGCCATAACGAAAGCGCTTGAAACACTCAGTTCCAAACAAAGAAGTATTTTTTGGGTTATGGCTACAGGAACGGGTAAAACAAGAACGATTATCTCCCTTGTAGATATTTTACTTCGTCAAGGTTATGTTAAAAGAGTTTTATTTTTAGCAGACAGAAGAGAGTTAGCCCGTCAAGCCATGGACAACTTCAAAGAGCATTTGCCGAACCAATCACGAGAACGCATAGAAGCCGATAGCTTCGAGAAGGACAAAAGGCTTTATGTTTCCACTTATCAAACCATGATGAGCTTGCTCAAAAAAACGGACATCTCACAAGGCTTTTTTGATTTAATCATAGCCGATGAGAGCCATAGAAGTATTTACAACTATTACGGGCAACTTTTTTTAAAGTTTGATGCCATAAAGTTGGGTTTGACAGCCACTCCCGTTGATTTTATAGATAGAGACACATTCCAGTTTTTCGGCACTCAAAACGGCAATCCTACATTTGCTTATACCTATGAAGAAGCCATCAAAGACGAGTTTTTAGTTCCTTATGATGTCATAGATGTAAAAACAACTTTTCTTACCGATGGCATACGGTTTAATCTCCTTGACAAGCAAGAACAAGAGAGGCTTTTAGTCGATGGCTACACGGGCGAAGAGATAGATTTTGAGGGAAGCAGTGTTGAAAAAATGGTGAAAAATGATGATACAAACAGACTCATTTTAACCACACTTATCGAAAATGGATATAAAAATCCGCTCACAAATCTCCCTGCAAAAACAATCATCTTTGCTATAAACAAACCACATGCCCATAGATTGGCAAAAATCTTTGATGAACTTTATCCCGAGCACAACTCACAAGTAGCCAAGGTCATAGTTTCAGACCTAAACAACACCGATGAACTTATGAAGCAGTTTCGTGATGAGAGCAGCGAGTTTAACATCGCAATTTCAGTGGGCATGTTGGACACAGGCATCGATGTACCCAGCATCATGAACCTTGTTTTTGCAAAGCCCATCTACTCAAAAGCCAAATTTTGGCAGATGATAGGTCGGGGAACGAGGCTGTATGATGGAGACTTCAAAAAAGAGAAATTTGTAATATTTGATTTTTGGGGCAACTTTGAGTACTTCAACCAAAAGCCAAGCGGAGAAATTCCAAAGGAGACAAAATCGCTTCATAGAGAGATTTTCGAACAAAATTTAGAGCTTTTAAAACATCTTAGTGAAGAAAACGCAGTCACGCTTAAAAACGAGATAAAAGAGCATATAAAAAGCATCCCAAAAAATGACTATTATGTAAAAACACAGATGGCGACACTTGCCCCGTTTATAGATGATTTTGAAAATAATATCTCCCGTTTAGATACCATAAGCAAACTTTTTGACTCCATAACCGTCAAAAATTACTCCGAGTTGCGTTTTAGACTTCAAACCAAAAAGCTTCAAACATATAAAAGTATTCAAGATGATGAGAAGCTTCAAAAAAGTATAGAAAAAGTCGTCACCGATGTACTAAGACTTCAAAGAACCATCACAGCCGTTCAAGCAAATGAGAAACTATTGGATGAAGCAAACGAGGGGCTTTTTTGGCTGGAGCTTGATTTTGTGCAGATAAACGCAGTGACAAACATAGTCGCACCGCTTATGATTTACAAATCTAAAAACGATGAAACAAAAGAGTACCACTTCGACCTCAAAGATGCTATAAAAAGCAAAACAGACATAAAAATCAATCATCTTAGTGTAGATTTGAAAATGTATGAAGAGCAGATACGAAAAACCATTCAAAAGATGGTAAATCAAAGTCCGACTTTGCAACAGTTGTTTGTCGGAGCAACTTTGAGTGAAGACGAGATAGAGATACTTAAAAATGAACTCCTTCAAGAAGATATAGAAGTCGAACAACTCAGCCAAGTGTATGCGTGCAAATCAAAGGATTTAGTGGAGATATTTAGAGCTATCATAAGCAAAAAAGAGTATAAACTTCCACACCTTTTAGATAACTTTTTAAAGACGCATGCATTGAGTTCAAATCAGATAGAATTTATACGAGCCATAAAGCACTACATAGAAGAAAAACACGATATTACAAGAAAAGATTTAACACAAAATCCTTTTACAAGATTTCATAAAGCGGGGATACAAGGAATGTTTCAAGGCTCACTTATGAATGAATTGCTTGTAATAATAGACGATAAGGAAAATGTTAAATGAAACAGTTCGATGAGTGGAATGAAGTAAAAAAGCAGATAAGTATTCGTACAGAAAATATAAAATTTAAAGAACGAGATATATTTTGGATTAGTATTGGTGAGAATGTAGGAAATGAACAAAATGGAAAAGGAAAAGAATTTGCTAGACCCGTTTTAGTAATCAAAAAGTTAAATAATCAACTGTTTTTTGGTGTTCCACTTTCAACAACTATAAGAGAAGGTAACTATTTTTATACATTTAGTTTTTTACAAGCTCAAAAAAGTTCAGCACTTTTAGTTCAAGCAAAAGTATTTGACATCAAAAGAGGAAATCAAAAGTTAGGAATGATTAGTAAAAATGATTTTGTAAATGTGAAAGACAAATTAAGAAGTTTACTTGAATTGTAGATTTTTATCCCTCTTAAAAAAAGAGGGCAGTCCCGAAGGAAATTAGAGTGTCATTATATACAGATAAAAAGAACGAGTCAAGGTTGGTTTTATGATAGGAAATGTTCCTGATGGGTGGAGAGTTGAAAAGTTGGGTGACATTTGTAATATACAAGCAGGTGGAACTCCATCAAGGGCAAAGCCTGAATATTGGAATGGAAATATTCCGTGGATAAAGATTTCCAATATAAAGAGTAAATATACTACAAAAGCAACTGAGTTTATCACAGAAAAGGGATTAAATAATTCTTCAACTAAGTTGCTGAAAGTTAATACAATTTTATACACGATATTTGCCACTCTTGGTGAAGTCAGTATTTTAAAATTTGAAGCTACAACTAATCAAGCGATTGTAGGAATAGTGGTAAAAGATGAAAATATAAATCTTTATTATTTATATAACTATTTGAAAAGCATAAAAGAAACAGTTATAAATCAAGGAAGAGGTGTA
>MNYP01000048.1 GCA_001873135.1 Helicobacteraceae bacterium CG2_30_36_10 | reverse complement strand
TTGAATGGATTGGCTGCGGAGTGGTTGATGAAACTAAACTTTTTTCAACTATGGATAAACAAAGAGGTCCAGTAGAAAAGATTCATTATGGACAAGATGATAACAAGCTATATTTTGCATTTGAATGCAACATGACAAAAAGCTGTTCAAGTGATTCTATGACAATCATTATTGATCCAATCGATATAACTGGTAAAATTAATCTAAAAACTGAAAAAACTTTTTTCGGAAATTTAGAGGTGGATGTTGCATGTCAAGACTGGCTTGAGGTAAACATTGATAAAAGCAAGATTGACAAGGATGAAATATCTTTAAGATTTGAGATAGAAAAAGATGGTATTGTCGTGCAAACTCTTCCGGGCTTTGGTGTACTTAAGATAGATTTAGGCAGTGATTACAGCCAAAATTGGTTTATTTAGAGGAAAAAACAAATGAAAAATGTATCTTTACTATTTGGTGTTCATATGCATCAGCCCGTTGATAATTTTGGTGATGCAGTAGATGAGGCTATAAAGTTATGCTATAAGCCTTTTTTTGAAACAATGGTTAAATATCCAGATTTTAAGTTTTGTGTTCATTGTAGTGGATGGTTACTGGATAAAATTAGAGTAGAACATCCAGATATCTTTGAAAATATGAAGTCATTAACAAAAACTGGAGCTATTGAATGGGTAGGCGCAGGCTATTATGAACCGGTACTGAGTTCTATTCCATCAAGAGATAGACGTGCGCAAATAGATAAAATGAGTAACTATCTTAAAAAGCATTTTAATATTAAACCAAAAGGTTTATGGCTTACAGAACGAGTATGGGAATCAGCTTTGGTTCCTGATTTAGTGGCATGTGGAATTGAATATGCCGTCGTTGATGATTACCACTTTTTAAGCAGTGGGTACGATGCTGCAAAAATGGATGGTTACTATACTACAGAAGAGGGTGCGCAAGAGCTGACTCTGTTTCCAATAGCGCAGTCTCTGAGATATGCCTTGCCATTTTATAGTGTTAAACGAGCAGTAAATGCTATTTTAGAGTGTTCTAAACATGAGAATTCTACAGCCATAATATTTGATGATGCAGAAAAATTTGGTCTTTGGCCACAAACAAATGTTTGGGTTTATGAACAAAAATGGCTAGAAGGCTTTGTTGAAGCTATTTTGGAAAATGATAGGATAGTTTGCGAACATTACACTTCGTATATGAAAAAGAATCGCTCATTAGGTATTGCATATTTAAATAACACCTCTTATTTTGAGATGGGTGAATGGAGTCTTAAAAGCAGACAAACTCTAGCTCTTGAGAAGTTAAAGCAGAGCGTTGGTGATGATTATTTTAATAATCTTGGAGTTGCTTTTATTAAGGGTGGAATTTGGAAAAACTTTTTCATAAAGTATCACGAGAGTAACTATTTACATAAAAGAATGCTCTATTTTAGTGTCAACCAGGAGTGTTTAAATAAAAGTTCACTGGAATCTCTTTATAAACTCCAAACTAATGATGTTTTCTGGCATGGTGTGTTTGGTGGTTTATATCTTCCAAATCTTCGTGACAATGCTTATAAATATTTACTAGAAATAGAAAAGTCTAAATCTAAGAACGAGATATTTTTTGAAGTTTTAGATATTGACAAAGATGGCTATGATGAACTAAAAGTTTTAACAAAAAATCTTAGTCTTGTTTTTTCAACGAAGTATGCTGGACAAATGGTCGAGTTTGGTTCATTTGATACTCTTTTTAATTGGCAAAACACTCTCATGAGAAGAGAAGAAGCATATCATCAGAAAATTCTTAATCCTAAAGAAGTTAATAGTGAATTGAATTATATACAAGAAGAGGTAGATGAAATAGCCACTATTCACAATGAGGCTTTGGTTCTAGATGAAACATTAAAATCTGAACTTATATATGATTGGCATCCTAAAAATTCATTCATAGACCATTTCAGTGATAAAGAGTTTACTCTAGAAAATTTTCAAGCTTTGTCCTTTCATGAGGTAGGTGACTTTGCAAACCAGCCTTTTGAGTTAAATAAAAATAAATTTGTTAGAGATGGCGGAATATTTTTAGATAATGCATATATGACTTACCCAACAACGCTGACTAAAGAGTACTCTTTTACTAACAATTCCATCAATTTAAATATGAAGGCTAACAGTGAATACAAAGAAAGACTCTTTTTTGCACAAGAGTTTAACTTTCACTTTGCACACCCATATATAGTGACTTTCAATTCTAAAACGTTAAAAGATGGTTTTAGAGAGCATGACTGTGATAAACTAGTTATAATGGATGATTTTACAAATAAATATTTAATAATAAAAGTGAATCAAAAATGTAATATTTTTGCTTTTGTTTTAAATACTATATCTCAAAGTGAGAGTGGTTTTGATAGAGTGGCTCAAGGTATTAGTTTTATTTTTACAAGAGCTTTTGAATCAGAATTAAAATTAAAATTTTCTTTGGAGTTAACAGATGTCTGAGATAAGATTAGACCGCATACATAACAGGTATGTTCTTATAGCCCCAGAGAGGTTGCATCGTCCAAGTTTAGGGCATCATTTTACTAAAAATAGAGCAAGTTCCACATGCCCGTTTTGTGAGGGGAATGAGGCATTAACACCTAAAGAAGTTTTTGCAATAAGGGACAATGAAGCAAACTCGCCTTTTTGGAAAACAAGAGTAGTTCCCAACCTTTTCAAGGCTGTTCAAATAGAGTTAGAAGATATCTCTAAGAGAGATGGAATATTTGAGTCTATTCCCGGCGTTGGAGCACACGAAATTTTGATTGACTCACCTTCTCATGACACTGATATATCTAAGTTTGACAAAGAGTCTATTGAAAATTGGCTTAGAACAATTATTATTCGTGCTGATGATTTGAAAAATGATAAAAGATTAATTAGTCTTTGTATTTTTAAAAATTATGGTCATAACGCCGGTGCAACGCAAGAACATCCTCATACTCAGTTGTTGGCACTTCCGATTATACCTCGAAGTGAGTTGGTTTTTTTAGAGAGAAATATAAACTATTATCATCGTCATGGACGCGGAATAGTCGAAGATACGGTCTATAATGAAAAAATGGCTAAAACAAGAGTAATAGATGAAAAAGGTTCATTTATAGCGTTTTGTCCCTATGCCAGCTCTTTTCCTTTTGAAGTTATGATAGCGCCAACAAAAGGTATTGCGAGTTTAAGTCAATGTACACGAAAAAATATTGCCGATTTGGCTCTTTTGATTAGAAGTGTCTTTGAAATGTTAAATGCTCAGCTCGGTATATTTGACTATAATCTGTTTTTTCAAACATCACCGCTCAATACAAATTTTCAAACAGAGAAGTATATGCATAATATCGATAAAAGTTATACTTTTACTTTGAGAATTACTCCTCGTATATTTCGTTTAGGCGGATTTGAAATTTCTACTGGAATGGCAATTAACAGTATAGTTCCAGAAGCGTGCGCTAAGTTATTGCGAGGAGATTAATATAATGAAAGTTCTTTTTGCTGCAAGTGAAATTTTTCCACATGCCAAGAGTGGTGGTTTGGCAGATGTCTCTGATGCCCTCCCTGCAGCCTTAGCAAAGAGTGTGAATATTTCAAGAGTCATGCCATTTTATGGTTTTATGAAGAAAAAAGAATTTAAAGTTTATGAAAATTTTACAATAATGCTTGCTGGAAATGAGTATAAAATAGAAATACTTCAAACTTCAAAAGAGAAGGTAGTTACTTATTTTGTTAATGCTCCTTTTCTTAGCACTACTCAAAATCTTTACGGTAATGAAAACGGTGATTATAAAAATAATGATTTACGTTTTGGAATATTTTGTAAAGTTATTGTTGAGTTAAGCCTTAGACTCAGTGTTGATGTATTACACTTGAATGATTGGCATACGGCCTTATGTGCACTATTTATTAAAGAATCAAATTTAAAAATAAAAACTATTTTTACCATACATAATCTTGCGTATCAAGGGTTGTTTGATAAATATTCACTTTGTAAGTTG
>MNYP01000102.1 GCA_001873135.1 Helicobacteraceae bacterium CG2_30_36_10 | reverse complement strand
TATGTTCCTCTTGTGTGCAAAAACTCATAACCGGCTCTACTCCGGCACGATTATACCAGCTTCGATCAAAAAGTACAATCTCCCCGGCTGATGGTAGAAAGTGAACATATCGCTGGAAGTACCATTGTGTTTTTTCTATGTCGCTGGGTTTGTTAAGCGCTACAACTCTTGCTCCACGAGGGTTTAAGTGTTCGGTAATTCTTTTAATCGTTCCGCCTTTTCCGGCTGCATCCCGCCCTTCAAAAATCATCAACAGCTTTTTGCCGCTCTCTTTGATATGGTTTTGCATCTTTAAAAGCTCTATCTGAAGTCTTTGCAGTTCCGCTTCATACTCAAGAACATCTTCTTTTACCCAAACCGAAACTCTTTTTGCCTTACCGGATTTGTTTCTTTTTTCAAGCTCTTTTTGTTGCTCAGCTTTCTCTTTTCTTCTGTCGGAATGTACAATCTCATCTAGACTTACGTTCTCGTCCAGCTCGGCATCAAGCATTTTTCTTTTAGATCCCATGTCTACTCCTGTTCAACTCTCTTGAGACTTTAATTATAAATTAATAAAGATTAAAAAGAGTTTTTAATGAGTTCATCCAATTTATTTATGTCATCTGTATCGGCAAAACAGCTTTTGT
Organism: Helicobacteraceae bacterium CG2_30_36_10; assembly: GCA_001873135.1. GTDB lineage: Bacteria > Campylobacterota > Campylobacteria > Campylobacterales > Sulfurimonadaceae > Sulfurimonas. The sequence goes on along the minus strand of MNYP01000102.1, from coordinate 3,418 downwards.
CTGAACAGACCATAAAGCTCTTCTCTTGAGCCTGTTTAAACTGTGTAAACGGGTAGTTTAAAGAGGCTAGTTTATATGAGTTTACTTTTATATTATCTATAGTTGACTTTATTATTCTGTCACCTTTAAGGTATCTTAACATCTCTTGTAACAAATATGGGGAATAGATAGGTTTTCTCCCTAAATCGTAGGAGTTGTACTCTAATGTCTTAAAGGCAAAGTGGGTGTATTTTTCATCTTCAAGTAAAGAGCCCAAAGAGATTAAAACATCAACCATAATACTTATCGGGCTTGTGTAGGTATTGTCGGCTGTGTCAGCTTTTGTAACAAATTCTCCTGTACTGAAGCTCCATTCTCCTTTGTTGTAAAACTCCTCCAAAGCCTTGTTCACTAAACGCTGGGCATTTATGAGATAAATTTCGTTTTGAGTAAATTTATATGCCGCAATAAGTGCCTGTGAAAGAAAGGCATAGTCTTCTAAAAAAGCTTCTATTTTCGGCGCTTTATGTATAAGAGTCGTATGGTAAAGAGTGTTGTCAATATACATAGTATCAAGAAGTGCATTAAGACTTATTATAGCTCTGTCGGTATATTTAGCGTCTATCGAGCCCAAAGTGAAAAGGGCATTTATCATCATACTCGACCATGAAGTTTGAATTTTTCTGTCTATAAATGGATACTCTCTTGTTTTTCTAAGGTCTTGAAGCAAGATTTTAACATCTTCAAAATATGCAGGTTTTTGTCCACTCTCAAGCCTGATGATATTTTTACCTTCAAAATTTCCATGATGTGTTATTTCCATCTCCTCCATCATAGACTCTATGTTTTCATATCCATTTTCTGCTAAAACTTTATAAACTTCATCATAAGTGTAAATAAAATAAGTTCCCTCTTCACCCTCAGAATCCGCATCACTGGCAGAGTAAAACAGATCATCTTCACTCATAAAGTTATACCAAAAATCTGCAATCTCTTTTGCTGTTTCTAAAAAACTCTCATCTTTATAAGTGAGGTAAGTTTGTGCATAAAGCACGCAAAGCAGGGCGTTATCATAAAGCATCTTTTCAAAGTGCGGAACTTTGAACATACTGTCTACGCTGTAACGGCAAAAACCGCCATCAACTAAATCATACATACCGCCTTTTCTCATAGACTCTAAGGTGTGTAAAAGCATAGCTTTGGCTGCTTTGTCGTCATAAAGTCTATCTATGGTTAAGAGTGCGCTTAAAGTACTGGCATGTGGAAATTTAGGTGCAACAGAAAAACCGCCGTCTTTTGTCTCATAGTTGTTTTTAGCTTGAAGCATGAAGTTTTTCACAAACTCTTCTTTGAGTACAGTAGCTTCTTTTGGCTGATTCTGCTGTCCTAAAAAAGTACTGATCTCATCTGCATTTTGAAAAAGTTTAGGGTCGTGTTCTTTAACTTTTGAGGCAATAAGAGTTGTTAAATCTTTAAAACCCATTCCTTCAATGCTGGCATTTCTAGGTTCTGGAGGTATATAAGTTCCTGCAAAAAACGGCTTATTTTGCGGAGTACAAAAAATAGAAGTAGGCCAACCGCCGGCGCGACGGTTTAATAGCTGATGCACCTCTTGGTAATGCTTGTCTATGTCGGGTCGCTCTTCTCTGTCAACCTTAATACAAACAAAACTCTCATTTAAAATATCTGCACACTCCCGGTTTTCAAAAACTGTCTCTTCCATAACATGACACCAGTGACAAGAGCTGTACCCAATACTAATAAAAATAGCTTTGTTCTCAGCTTTGGCTTTGGCAAACGCATCATCTCCCCAAGGATACCAATCTACGGGGTTATTCTTATGTTGTTGTAAATATGGACTATCTTCTAAGCTTAATCTGTTTGGCATGTGGAATTCCTTTTTTAAAAGTAGTTTTAATTAATTTTTTAGATTCTTAAACTCTTCACTCTCTTTTATGTTTTCAAACAATACTTCACCCTCAATCTCATCTCTTAATTGTGGTGATTTTTCTATGGCAAGTGCCAAATCTTCAATCGCTTCATTCTTGTTGCCAAGAACTGCATTTGCACAAGAGCGCTGCCAGTAAGCATACCCATAATCCGGGTCAATTTCTATGGCTTTATTACTAAGATTTAATGCCCATTCATACTCATCCAAGTCAAGAACTGCATCTGCCTTGTACGCATAAACTTCCGCATCATTAGTGTTTACTTTTATAATTTCATCATAAAGGTCTATTTTTGATTGGGGGTTTGTCTCCAAATTTGAGCGCATCCATAAAGAGTGAAGATACTGGGTGTTGTATATTTTATTTTGATTTTCCAAGATTTTTTTTGATTGAAGCGTCAGCGTATCTTGAAGGGTTTGCAACTGAGAGTTATATTTCTGTGTAATTGCATCTAATCTGTTTTCAACTATCTCTTCGGTCTTTCCTCTTATGTCTCTAAGGGAGTTCCATCCTGCAAAAAGGAGTATGGATGTTGCAGCCGCAATAAGGTAGAATATGTTGCCGATTGTGTCAGTAATATATCTTGCCGCTCTGTCTGTTTGCTCAACTTCGGCTTTTGAAATTCTTTTGTCAACATCATTTCTTACTCTCATAGTCTCCATTCGTAAATCTTTAAGTTCATCCATTATATATCGCTCAATCAGCGGCTTTTTTAGCTCTTTATCAAGACCTTTGATTTGAGGAGTATCAGCATTTACTGAGGTATAAAAAATTAAAAAAGACAGAAGGAGAAAAGATTTCAACACAATATTCATAAAGAGCCTTGGTAAGTAAAATTTGGATTTATTATAGCAAATCCCACTTCAATTGAAGTTAACCATCAGTAACATTAAATAAAATCTCGATATCATGCCACTATGAAAATTATATTGTTTGCCCTTGATAATATGGAAAAAAAATGATAATTTTAGATTTTGAAAGTAACCCGGCAAATATTCACGATGTTATAGAAGTAGCAGCTTTTAGAGTAGAGTTTGAAAATAGAGAGTATAAAGTTGTTGACATATTAGTTAACTCTAGGCATAAAGGCTAAAACTTGAGTTTAGACACTCAAGTTTTAGCCTTTATTCAAAGCGAGCCTGAAATACTTATTTCAGTATTTTAGTCGTTGGATTTTTTTGTTTTTTTATCACTGCGTTTTTCTTTTAAAGTTTTTGTCGGTGCTTTTTTAACTGTCTTTTTCGCGTCTTGACCTTTTGCCATAATATCTCCTTTGTTTGGATTTGTTACTCATATTACATATTGTATAAAAGTTATGCTTAAAATTAATCTTCATGAAATCTCTCATCCAAACGAATTTCGCTCACCTTTTGGCATGTGGAAACTCCCCTGCAAAACAATACCGATGGAGATACTAAGCCAGAGGTAAAATACCCTTTGAATTCTAAGCATGTTTATATTGTATCAATATTTTATTATGTATAAAATAG
>MNYP01000058.1 GCA_001873135.1 Helicobacteraceae bacterium CG2_30_36_10 | reverse complement strand
TTGTTCATTACAAAATCTTCAGGCAAAAAGTGCTTAAAACTGTCATAAAATCTATGCCAAATTTGCCCCTCTATAAACATAATTTGTTCTATACTCAGCTCTTTTTCCAAAAACTTTGGTGCATCATTTTTCAACCAGTCAAGATACGGTTTCAGCTCTTTTGTGCCATGTCTAAAGTAATGGTACAGCACTTCATAAATATTTTTTGAAATAGCCAAAACTATGTTTTTTGCAATACTCTGACGATTTTCTACAAAGGCATACGACTGTTTTATGGTCAAATCACCACTTATATAAGAGTCTTTTGGGTAAAAAGTTCCGCTGTAGTTTCCATGGTAGTTAAACAGATGCATCGTGATTCTTGCACGCGATACAAAGTCTAAAAACTTTGTGTTAAAACTCACTTCATTCAGACAGTAAAGCTCCCGCGTATCTTCGATGGGAATATAAAAATGTCCTTTTTCATTGCTAAAAGCGATAGAGTTGTCCTTGCGTTTGAGTTCCCCCATACTAAAGATGTATCGTGTGTGATTTTTTGCCATGCTAACTCCTTAGATAAAACAGTACTCATAATAAGCACATTTTTTACATTTGTTTTCAAAAATCGGCTCGGGTGGTTTGGGCATGTTGACGAGTGTTTTTATAGACTCAAGCACCTCTAGCAACTCTTTTTCGTTTGCCTCGTTTAGCTCTAAAATTTCGGTTTTAGTATTATGATTTTTTTCATGATACTCAATCTTGCCCTTTCTCTCAACCCCTTTTTGTCTCAGCTTGTAAAGATACAAAAGCACTTGCCACTTCACGGCATGTGGATCGGAGTCGGACTTTTTAAACTCAACCAAATACTCTTTTGTTATTTTGTCTATCTTTATATTTTCGATTTGTATCTCAGCTTGCTTGGTCTTTTGCTCTTGTATCTCATGAAGCACTTTACCGATGCGAACATCTTCAGAGTTGTCTTCTAGGTTTATGCGATTGGCATGAAGCCAGCACTGAGTTTTACAGTGAAAATAGTAGTTTATAAGAGTGCCTGTAATCATTTCTCTTCCAACAACCCTTTAGCGTTTTGCTTCGTCACAACCTTTTTGCCCGTCTTTTTCTCAATTGCTTTTCGTGTATTTCCTGCTATCGTACCGCCTTGTTTGGCAACTTTTTCACTCTCTTCAAACCCACTTGGCTTTTTTTCTTTTGAGATTTCTGCCGTAGTTGCTTCTGCTAACATGTTGAGTACGAGTTCTAAATTTGTCATATTGTCTCGTAGATTTTCTTTTTTGAGATTTTTGAGTTTCTTATACTCTTGCGTAGTGTGACCGCTCCATTCTTTTGAGATGATGTCGGTCAAAAGTGCAAACTCTTTGCCCTCTTCTAGGCCTCTAGTTTTCCACTCATCGGTCAGCTCTTTTCGTACCTCGATACTTTTGAGTCTTTGGTTAATCCATTTTTGTGAATAGCCTAGGTTGAGATAATCTTGCATCGCTTGGTCGATGGACTTTTCAGGGTCTTGCATCGATTCGATTCTCTCATACCCTACTTTGGCGAGCCACTGTTTAAACGGTTCTACTTGTGGGGAGGGTATAGACTGAATCAACCGTAAAAGCTGCTCGGTTGTTGCTACATCGGTAGCTCTCATTTTGCCATCAGTTGCTTTCATGCTCAACTGTCCGATTTCTTCGGACAGTTGACTTCCCTCTTTTTTGAGCTTACTTTTCAAGTCACTCCAATATTTTCGAGGTCTGTCACTTTGTGTAAGCACTTCTATCGCATCTATAACACTAAAATACCAAAGTTCATTCTCTTCATCCCAATGACTTCGTATTTTTTTTGACTCAAAAAGTTGTATTTTTTGCATGGGGTTCCTTTGTTTTTATAAAAAATTAGAATTTTTTAGTTCGTTATATTTCTCTCTATCAAATTTACCCTCTTGCGTGATAAATTCTCCATAGTTCTCTACATAGTAATACCCAGATATATTTTCACCGATATAAGGTCTTTGTCCTTCGTAATTTTTAAAAAGTGTGAAAGTAAAAAACTGCATCAAAGCGTTTAGTTTTGATTTTGCTACCTTTTTTTCAGAATAACTTTTAAAATTGGCAATATCATTGAGTGCTAAAAATTCATCCCAAACTTTTTGTCCATCAAGTTTTCCATCTGTTTTAAAACATTCATCCAAACCATCAAACTCTTTAACCCCTTTATAAATTGATAAATCGATTTGAAATGGAAAATAAAGGGTAAAATTTTGAGAATTAATAAGCGTCATTGTCTTTGAAATCTCTTTGTAGTTAAGCTTTTTGATAAGCTCAGAAAAATTGTCGTAATTGGTCATAAGACCATTTTCAAATCTATCGCCTTGTCGTTTGATATTTGTTAAAACCTCTCTATAATACTCTTCAAAATTCTTATTCAATAAAATCATTTTGTATTTTTCATCTTTTAAATCCAGCCCCAAACGGTTATCGCCACGATAAATATTTTCAACAGGATCTAAATCAAAAAAGTAAACAATTCCCTCTCTCAAGCAACTTCGATTAACCCGCCCCATAAACTGCTCTTCACTATCTATAGTCGAAATATCTTTAAAACCGATATCCATATCGATATCCACACCCGCCTCTATCACCTGCGTCGCTACGATAATCAAAGTTTCATTTTTGCTTTTGTTGATAACATATTGTCGATACGCTTTGTTATCATCTCCACTTAGCTCATACACATTATCAAATTCATCTTTAATAGCATTATAAAATTCTCTTGCACTCTGTTTTTTTATAAATTCAAAGAGGATTTTTTTCTCTTTTGGTTGAGTGTGTAAAATTTCAACTAATTTTTCTATGCTCATCTTCTCACTATAATCAAGTAAAGAAAAATCCATCGCTACTCTTTTTTTAAATAGGTCATCACCAAACAAACTTTTTCTTTTTTCATCGCCTATCAGTGCCACAAAATTATCTTTTTTCTCCAAGAAAAAATCAAGTTTTGGCAAAGTTGCCGACATAATGATAATTTTAATATTGAGCAGTGAAGCGTATTTATCGAAAAACTCCACCATGTACCACCACAGGTGATTATTGTAGCTTTGTATCTCATCGAGAATTATCACGCTATTTGCCAACTGCCAAAGGGGGAAATTATCTTCCTTACTTGTTCCAAACAAAATATTAAAAAGTGCTACATGGGTCGTAATGATGGCTGGTCTATGGAAAAAGAGGCGGTTAATGTAAGAGCGAGTATATTTACTCTCTTCATCTTCTTGATTTTGTTCATCTATGGTTATCGGCGTTATAGAGTTTATAATCTCAATTTTTAAAGTTTCACCAAATATTTCGTCAAACACATTTTTCGTCTGCTCTACCAAAGTATTAAATGGAAAAATATAAAAAAGCTTGTTCAGATTTTTATCACTTTGTAGTAACTCCAAGGCTAAGTTAATAGATGTAATCGTTTTTCCGCTTCCAGTAGGTGCTTCAAGATAAAATATACTCTTATCTAGGTTTTTTAAAAGATTGTTTTGTGCTTCGACAAACATCTCGTTTCTAAGCAGATTAATCCCTGTAGGGTTTTTAAATTTCGTACGATACTCTTCAAATTTTTCTTTTAAATTTTTCTTATCGTCATCTGAAAACAATCCAAAATCATCGCTTTTCAGCTTTGCCATATATTCAGAAGTAGCATAGTAATCGCTTGAGACTAAAAGGGAAAAAAGAAGTTTGTTGAGGATGTAAAATTCAAACTTTTTATCAAGATAAAGGTCAATATTTTTTTTAACATTAGCAAAACTATGATGCTCTTTTGCTTTATTTGCAAGATAATTTTCTATAGAATCCAATTTTCCATGATGCTTAGAGATGTGATATGAAAAATTATAAAACATGTAGACCATGCGAAAGTATGTTTCATCATCAAGTGATTCAAACTGTGACATGTAATACTCTATAAACTCGATAGCCCCACTTTGGGAATGTTTACTGTCTCCACAATCACTATATTTTTCAAAAAGTGGATTGTTCATTTTTTTTGCTTGAAAACAAGGATTTTTTTTGCCTAAATCA
>MNYP01000097.1 GCA_001873135.1 Helicobacteraceae bacterium CG2_30_36_10 | reverse complement strand
AAACTCTCATCGTTTGCAAATCCCTCACCCTTTGTCTCTAAAATCAAAACTTTTGAAATGACATTTGTTTCATTCCTCTTTATGATAAGAAAGTCTGTCGTATATCTGCCTATATATCGATAATTTGTTTTGTTTTTTTTGTAGCACTCAATGACAAATTCGGTCAAACCTCTCTCGCCGTTGTAATAAATCTCTAAATTATTATTTTTAAAATTTTCTAATGCAAATGATTTTTCTAACAATGCTTTTTCAAATCCACTTTGCTTGAAATCGTATGGCATGTAGTGAAATGAGTGCTCTTTGTTTTGTGTAGCAGTTTCGAGGTTTTCGCTTGAAATTGACGCTATCTCATCAAATCTTTGCTCAGTTGCAAGGCGGATAATTTTTTCTTTCTTATTTTCTTCATACTCTGCCATATAGTTTGGATTTTCATCAGCTTCTTGTATCTGTTTTATAGCTGTAAGTGAAGGGTAAAGTTTATCGTTATACTCAATTGTATGTAAGTTTTCAGCAATTAAAAATTGCGCCTCTTGTTTTATGGTTTCACTCACAGAGTTTAAATCTCGTTTGATACTAAAAGCTAAGGCAATATCATTGTTGAGTATTACAAAATCAACTAAACTATTTAAAAAGCCATCTTTTACAATCTCTTTGTATATTTTTATGAGTTCATTCTGATATAACTTTATAGCATCGGTTGAGAGTTGCATAAAACTGTTTTTAGAGAGTTGAAAAATCCAATCTTCAAAACCAAGTTGAATTCCGTTCAGAGTATCTTTTATCTCTATATTTTCATTAATATTTTTTAGTTCTCCGCTGTGGATAAACACCTCATTTTTATAGGTAGATAGATTTTTAAAAATCTCTTGAAGTTTCTTTTTTGTATTTGCATTTTCTTCAATATTTGTCGTTGTATATTTTATTTTTAGTTGGTAAAAATCAATCTTTGGAAGTTTAAGAGTATCCATTCTTGACACTCTTTTTATAAAATTTTCTTTGTCTGTTCTTGTTAATGCGTTTATCTCTGCTATGGAGCTATTTTGCTCTTTTTGGAGCTGTTCATTTAAGATTTTTGCGTTTGCATTGTTGAGCCAGATGAGAGCTGTATTATCATTTTTATCGGCTTCTCTAAGACATCTACAACTTGTTTGAAGCACCATATTTTTCGGGCTGTCACTACTTCCGCTGAGTATCACACTTGTAAGGCTTCTACAATCCCAACCCTCTTTACCGACTTGAACCAGTAAAATATATTTTTTATGACTACTAGGTAAATCTAAACTTCTAAATTCAAGTTCATCAGTAGAGCTTGATTTATATTCTTTGTTTCCCTTATGAAATTTTAAAATCTCATCTTTTGGAATTTTGAGTTTTGAAAGAAGATGAGGATAAACAACTGTCTCCAAATCTTCAATACTGCTGCAATAGATGGCGCATTTAGCAATAGTTCCATCTTCATACACTTTTGTTTTATAAAGAGAATTAAAGTCGGTTATCGCCTGCGTTAAAATCTCTGTTTTTTCTAGGTTTGCACTTTTGACCGTAGGAATTTTTAAAAAATTTTGTATCGCCGTTGTGAGGGGATAATAATAAACTGTATTTGTAATGTAGGAAAATTTAAAAAATAGATTTTCATCAATCACAATTTTTTCGGCACTTTTTAGATACGGCGTTCCGCTAAAACCTAAAACGGTTGTGATATTTCCCTGAGAATTCCACCATGAAACCACTTGACGAAGTTTTATATCATCGTTTGCGGCATGATGCACTTCATCTATCAAAATTGATAGATTTGGAACTAATGATAACTTCTGTTTTAACTCATTTTGAACTATCTCATCAGCTTCAAATAAGCCTGTTGCTTTACTATTTAGAATCACTTTTTCAGCATTAACTACAAAAATTTGACCAAAAGGGTTTGGTAATATGCTGTTAACTTTTGCTGCATTTGGATTCACTGCAAGATTTGATTTTTTGGCTGTTTTTGGTACATCCAAAATATCAAATTTTAAAAGTTTTTTTATCTTTTTAGCGTCACTCTCAGGTAAAACCCAACTTCCATCAAAAGAAGCTATAGATTTCAAGGAAGGTGCAATAGAATTTTTAAGTCCCGATGGAATTAAAATAAGAAAATTATGTGCAAAGTGTTTATTTTCAGGCTCATTCAATGCAAAATAGAGATCCAAATAAATAAACGAAGCCATCAGAAAAGTTTTACCCGCACCCATTGGGAGAGAGAGAAGATAATCACTATAATCTACATTGTAAAATATCTGTTTTATAACCCGTTCACACTCTTCATTTGATATTTTATTATCATTAATATGTTTCGCAAGAGCTGGAAGTTCTTCTTTTGCGAATTGATAAAGTGAGAGTTTTTGCGTCTCTTCTTTTTCTAAAAGATATTGTTCCACCAAATCATTTGCATCAATTTTTTCTAAGAACAATCCCTCAGAAAAAAGTTGCCATAACGGCTTGTTTTCACCTTTAATTTTCATATAAAGATAAACTTCAACCGCTTCAATTTGAGTATCTCTCAGTTTGCCATTTGTTTTTATATAACTGATTATCTCTTTGATAGTGCACTCATCAGAGTACAGCCATTCATCTTTTCGTAATTTTATCGTTTTATATAACATGTTTATAATCCATATATTTTTTCTTCAAAATATATCCTCACTAATCTTTTTTAATCAATCGCTGAAATAGAATACTTTCTAAGTCCCGACTAGAATCCACAACAACTAAGATATGCACTTTTGACTCTTCTATTTTATAAATTATCTTCCATCTTTTGTGAATCAGTTCTCTATATTTGACAATAGCTATACTTTGCAGTTCTGGAACGATTTTTTCCCTGTTTGGAAAGTAGTAGAGAGTATTAGCTTTTTCTCTTAACTCAGAAAATATATTTTTAGCGATGGGAATGCTATCTAGTTTTATATATTCTGCAATCTGCTCTAAATCAAATATAGCATTCTTTGTCCATAAAGCTAGATATTTTTTACTATCATTCATTTTGCAAAAAGTTTCTCTTCTAAAGTATCAAACATCACCTCTTGAGTTGTAACATTGCCATTTTGAATATCATTTTCACTTTGAACAATTAGTTTGAGTAAAGCTAGAGAATTTTGCAGGTTCTCATAACTTTTTATATCTTGGACTACTGCTTTTGCTTCGCCATTTTGGGTAATAATAACAGTTCTATGATTATCATTAACCCCATTTATAACATCTGCAGTTTTTGACTTTAAATAGCTTATAGGTTTTATATCTTGACTTAAATACATTATATTACTCCTTTTCAACTACGAAAATTGTACTAAATTAAGTTTTAATTTAGTATTAAACATAAGAGATAATATCCACATGTTCATTATGTTCTAGCGCCACTATGATTTTAGTATCTACTCTTATTGCTGAGTCTATTACTACGTTATGAAGCTTAGAAACAATAGTAACAGTTAAAGGACGGTTACCGGGGTGTTGTCTTATAAGCATATATAACTCTTCTAAAACAGTCATATTGGTATCGAGTCTTACTGACAAATTTAAAGGTTCCGGCGGTGCTTCTCTTACCTCTTTTTTAACTTTTTTAGTCTCTTTTGCAGCCTCTTTAAGTGTCATAATCTTGCTGACGGCTATGCGGGTAAACATCTCTGTATGTGTTACTTTTACCTTAAAGGCAACCGGCTCTAGAAGGTTCATCTCTGAGAGTTGTTCAAGCTTGTCTGCAAAAAGCATAAGCTCTATATTGCCATGAAAATCCATAAGACTCACAATGCCGAACTGGTTTCCTTTTTTAGAAGTTTTCTTCTGAATCTCTTCGACTTTACCTATAAAAATGGCGCTTGAACCGTCTTTTATGTTTTCTACTTCCGAAGAGAGAGTATAGCTGAGTTCGTCCATGGCACTTCTAAACTCATCCAAAGGATGACCTGAAACGTAAAAACCCAAAGTCTCTTTTTCAAACTCTAAAATCTCTTTAAGTGTGTACTCGTCTGAGTTTGTAAGGGTTAGCTTTACAGTCGTAATATCTGCATCGTCGCCGAACAGACTGCCCACTGCTTTTTTCTT
>MNYP01000091.1 GCA_001873135.1 Helicobacteraceae bacterium CG2_30_36_10 | reverse complement strand
AAATCGCTATACCACGCACTTGCACTCTCCATCTCATGCAGTGATGTCTCAAAACTTCTTTTTTGCACAAGAGTCTTCTCAAGGTTTAAGCGATGTATGAAGATGAGTGTGATGTCATCTTCTTGAGTGCCTATTTTTTCAGTAAAAGAATTTTTGAAATCTTTTCTGGTAAAGGAGTTTAAAAAATCATTTTCTATAAACTCGGAGTAGGGTCTTTTTTCAAGAAGGGTTTCGTTTTCTGCAATTCCATCACTATAAATTAAAAACTTACTTATGTCGCTTATGTCATAACTATCCATATTGAAGGTTTTTTGGTATTTAGACAGCGGAGGATTGTTTGATTTCAATCTTATTATTTCACTGTTTTTATTTTGCATCAAAAGAGCCGGCATTGCAAATTTAGAGTAATAAAGTATATTTTCTTCATAATCTATGACCATGTAATCGAGCGACAGAGCTTCTTCCTCTAAGAGTATAGGTTTTATATATTCTATGGTTTCATGAATCAACAATCCTAAATTAAAGTTATCTAAAAATATCATTTTGTCAAAGATATGATTTACAAAAGATGTCATAATCATAGCAGTAAGTGAGGCCGACAGACCTTTGCCCATTCCATCAATCATAAGATAAAAAGTACTGTGATTGTCTATTCTCCTCGCACTGTAGGCATCTCCGCTCATTGTATCGAGGGGCTGGTATAAAAAGTCCACTAAAGAAATACCGCTTGAATTAATCATTTGGTAATAGAAATCATTTCTTAAAATATTTAACTCTTTTGCAAATCCCAAGTCTTCTTGGTAAGAGCTATATGTCTCTTTTTCTTGCAATAGCGTTAGCTTGGCGTTTCTCTCTCTTTCCAAAATATCATTGGCTATTAAAAGCTTAGAAGCATTCTCTACCGAGTGGATTATTTCAGCATTTACAATTGGCTTTTTTACAAAATTATTTACTCCAAATTGCAGAGCTTTTATAATGACATTTAAATCTTCTATTGCTGAAACTAGGATAATAGGAATATTTTTGTCTGTCACTCTTATTTTCTCTATCATGCCCAAGCCATTTTGCTTGGGCATAAGGTAGTCTGTAATAACTATATCAACTTTTTTATCGAGAAACTTTTGGTAGCCCTCTTCGCCATCATCTGCAAAGATAATCTCTTTTACTAGATGCTTAAAAATAGAATTATATAGGGTGTGTAAGGGCTTAGTATCTTCAACACATAAAAGAGTCAATGTACTTATGTGCCGAAGTATTTCAGCGCCTTCATCTGTTCTTTGCATTAGGTTACGTTTATAATTTAATTTTTTTAGCTTTGAAAACTGAGGAGAGATTTAATTCATCAAATAAATCCATAAGCTGTTCGTTTCCTATGTCTGTATGAAGGTCAATCTTGTCTTTTAAAACAAGTTTATTAAAGTAACCTATTACAGAGGAGGTAATAGATAAAGAGTCTTTGATTTCAACAGTAATGCTTTTTTGAGTTGCCTTAAGTCTCTCAACAGTGTTTTTTATGGTTTGAAAGTCACTTACACTTTTGATATTTCCCGTGATAGTTACGGTGTTTGAAGAAGTTGATATTTCCACGGCGCTTCCTTTTTGAATTTATGTAGAATATTATATCTTTTTTTATCTATGTTAAATTTATTTTTGCGTCAACGCAACCCACTCTTTCATTTTTTTCTCGTAACCTATCTCTTTAAACTCAACAAACTTTAAAGGTTTTGAGAGGTAATCCTGCCGTATATAACCGCCAAAGTCATGCGGGTATAGATAGTTTTCATGCTTATTAGTTATGTTTTTTGGTATTTCAAGCATGACGCCATCGTTAACGGCGCCAAGGGCTGCATTTATTGCCAAATATGCTGAGTTTGATTTTGGTGAAGCACAGAGGTAAATAACAGCCTGAGCTAAAATAATTCTAGCCTCTGGATAGCCGATTTTACTCACGCTCGTCATGGCCGAGGTACACAAAGTCAGCGCTTGGGGGTTTGCATTTCCAACATCTTCACTCGCAAGTATTACAAGTCGTCTTGCTATAAACTCCGCACTCTCGCCTCCATCTATAAGACGAGCCAAATAGTATATGCCTGCATCCGCATCTGAGCCTCTAATGGACTTTATCATGGCACTTGCCAAGTCGTAGTGAACACCGGCTTCACTGCTTCCTGCACTCAGTGCATTTGGACGAAGAGATTTTAATAACTTAAGAGTTATATGGGTGTTAATATTAGAAGCAAACTCCAAAAGTTTCAGCATAGCTCTCGCATCGCCCCCAGAACTTTTAATAAGATACTCTTTTGCCTCTTCATCGTAAGTGATTTTAGAATTTACACATGCCAAGAGTAAAAGTTTTTCAAGAGAGTTATTGTCTATGTTTTTGATCTCAAAAAGCATGGAGCGAGAACGGATAGCGGAAGTAAGAGAGAAAAAAGGATTTTCAGTAGAAGCGCCGATGATAAGAACAGAGTTGTTTTCCATAACCGGAAGTAAAACTTCTTGCTGATTTTTTGCCAGTCTGTGGACTTCATCTATAAAAATAAGAGGTTTTTGCAGGGTATTTTTATATTGGTCAAATATTTTTCGCAGCTGTTCAATTTTTATGGAAGTGGCGTTAAACTCGTAAAAAGGCAAATCCATAGTTTTAGCGATAATGCGCGCAATTGTAGTTTTGCCACAACCGGCAGGACCGTAAAAAAAACTATGGCCTAAAACACCTTTTTCACAAAGAACACGAAGCGGAGCATTTTTGGAGCATAGATGCTCTTGACCGACGACGTCATCAAAAGAGGTCGGACGTAGAATATATGTAAAGTCTAACAATTTAACCGGCTATAACTTTTATCATTACTTCTCTCATCTGTCTTGGTCCGTCGAACTCACCAAAAAATATACCCTGCCATTGGCCAAGTATAGGTTTGGCATTTACAACAGGAATACTTATAGAGTTGCCCATACGAGAGCTTTTTAAATGTGCGGCTGCATTGTTGCCGGTATGAAGATACTCTATATCGCTTGGAGCGACACGGTTGAGTGCATTTAACAAATCACGGCGAAGAGCAGGGTCTTGGTTTTCAAACATAAAAATACTTGATGTTGTATGGGGTGTAAAAACTACACAGATGCCATCTTTTATACCTGAGGTAATAACAGCTTCACTAATCTCTTTAGAGATATCCATGATTTGTGTTTTATGACTTGTTGGAAACTTTAATGTCTTCATCGTTTATTTATCTCCTCTTTCTTTAGCTTTTTTGGTTTCAACTTTCATAAATGTAAAGAGTGCTGAGTATTCACTTCTTGTTAAAAATCTTACTTTACCGGTTGGTAAATTATTGAGTTCAACTTCTGCAAAACTCACCCTTTTAAGATCTGCAACTTCAGCACCGAAGTGGGCAAAAAATCTTCTTATCTCTCTGTTTTGACCCTCGGCAATTGCAATCTTAAGTATAGAATAATTATGTTCATTTTTTTGAATTTTATAGCCTAAAAAAGGTGCAAAAGTCATAGATGTTACTTTGGAGTGCGTGTGCCCGCCGGCCGTTGCATCCGCTAGTTCCAAACCGTTTAACATGGCAGCTTCCATCTCGGGAGTTACCTCGCCTTTGATTTTTACCTTATAAATTCTCTCTAAGTTTGAAGTCATAAGCGCTGTTGCAATTTTTGAAGCATCCGTTAAGAGTAAAACGCCTTCTGTCGCATAGTCTAAGCGTCCAACAGGAATAAAGTGTTTATATTTGCTCTCTAAACCGTCATAAATAGTTCGTCTGCCCTTTGGGTCAACCTTTGTTACAAGCTCACCCTTTGGTTTGTTATAAACTATAACGGTGTATTTATCTTTTGGAGTGACCTGTTTTCCGCTCACGTAAACGATAGCCTCTTTCTCATCAACTTGAGTTCCGGGATTATCCTGAATTTCGCCGTTTACTCTTACGTAACCGGCTAGAATCGCCGCATCAGCTTCACGTCTAGAGTAGCTGGAATGGTGAGCAATATATTTGTTTAACCGCATCATTTTATGATATGCCTTTTTCAATAAGCGTATGAATATGTAGAACGCCTTTGATCTTTTTATTTTTGTCTGTTACTACTAAAAGTTGTATTTTTTTCTCTTCAATTAAAACAAGTGCATCACTTGCTAACATATCTTCATCTTGGCATGTGGAAGGGTTTTTTGTTGCGTACTTAAAAACTTCATCTTCAAGTGAAAAATTCTCATCTAAAAGGGCACGACGAATATCGCCATCACTTACAAGTGCGATAAGCTGGTTTTGTTCATTTGTAACTAAGACCGTACCAAGTCTGCCTTCGCTGATTTTTAAAATAGCCTCTTTTACTTTTGTCTCTTTTGAAACTACGGGAATGTTTTGTGTCTGCATAAGGTTCGATACTTTTATGAAAAGTTTTTTTCCTAAAGCGCCGCCGGGATGAAAAGAGGCAAAATCACTCTTTTTAAAGTCACGAGCCTTCATTAAACAAACAGCAAGCGCATCACCTAAAGCTAAAGTGAGTGTAGTTGAGCTTGTTGGTGCTATGTTTAGCGGACAAGCCTCTTTTGTTACAACCACGTCTATCACCACGTCGCTGTATTTGCCAAGTGTAGAGTTTCTATCTCTTGTCATACCGATAAGTGGAGTGCCAAATCTTTTTATGTGAGGTAAAATCGAGCTTAACTCTTCGCTCTCTCCGCTGTAACTTATAGCGATTACAACGTCATTTTTACTAATCATTCCCAAGTCACCGTGCAGGGCTTCCGTGGGATGAAGAAAAAAACTAGGGGTTCCCGTAGAAGCAAAAGTTGCCGCCATTTTGGCACCGATAAGTCCGGATTTTCCAACACCTGTAATAACAAGTTTACCGCTACATGCAAGTACCATCTCTACTGCTTGCTCGAACACATCATTCATGTTTTTTGCAGCATTAAGTAAAGTCTCTGCTTCTATTGTTAAAGTATTTTGTGCAATTTCTTTGTAATTCATGACGCAATTATATCGTTTTTTGCTTATAGCTGAGCCTCGCACCATTTAAGACCCTTTGCATAGCCCAAATCAAAGCCTTTTTGCAGAGAGTTTAAAGAGAACATTTTTACATTACTGAGCTCTTGTGGTGCGATGTACCATTGGCAATTATTTATATTTTGCGAAAGTCTTGCAGTAAAAAGGAGCTGCAAAACTCGTGCTATGAGAGTGAAAAAATTATATTCTCCGGGAGTTTTGTAAGGCATAAGATTTATGCCTAATATAGGGTAATTGTATTGCAACAAAGGGGTTGTCGGCAGAAGGTCTAAAATGCCTCCATCGGCTAGAAGTCTATTTTCATCCATAATAGGTTCAAAAACCGGAATCAGTGCGCAAGATGCTAAAATAAGTGTTCGCCCATCGCCTTTATTTGCATAGATGACTTCATGGTTATTTATGTCAGTTACGCAGGCATAAAATGGAATTTTTGTATCTTTGAGATTGCCCAAGGGAAATAGTTTAAATATAACATCTGCCTTGTAATCAATTGAAAACAGACTTTTGCGAAACCAGTTGAACTTAAATATATTTCTAAACTCACTGGATTTGAGAATGCTCATTATCTCTTTGGGAGTAATTCCACATGCCAAGGCACCGCCTGCTAAAGCACCTGCGCTTGTTCCGCTTATGGCTTTTATCTGCACGCCGTTTTCCTGCAGAGCCTCCACAAACCCGAGGTGAAATGTGCCGCGGGCCGCTCCGCCTGAGAGCGCTAAAGATATCTCTAATACTGGTTTGGTTGGAGTTCTATTATTTTCCATTGCCCCTCCATGGTCTCAACAACGGCGCTGCAGTTTTCTACCCAGTCACCGCAGTTAAGGTATTGAATTTCCTCAATCATTTTATTTTCTGCCTTGTGAATATGCCCACAAATTATGCCATCATAGCCTTTGTTTCTAGCATGTGCAGTTAATATGTCTTCAAAGCCTGTTATAAAACTGACCGATTTTTTGATGTTGTCTTTTACATATTTTGAGAGCGACCAGTATTTTCCCACCCCCACAATTCGTCTGGCTCTGTTTATGGTTTTATTGAGGTGTAAAAGCAGGTCATAGCCCACGTCTCCAAGATAGGTTAGCCATTTTTTACTCATGGTAATAGAGTCAAAAAAGTCTCCGTGTGTGACAAAATACTTTTTGCCGTTGATGCCGATGTGGACAAAATCGTTTGCAATAGTGAGGCGTTCGCCTAAAAGTATGGGAAGAAAGGGGCGTAAAAATTCATCATGATTACCGGTTATATAAACAATCTCTGTCCCTTTTCTGGCTTTTCTAAGAATTTTCTGAATCACATCTGAGCTTGATTGCGACCACTTAAACTTACGTTTTATTGCCCAACCGTCTATGATATCTCCAACTAAATAGAGATGCTCGGATTCGTTATCTTTTAAAAACTCCAGCAGTTTTTCAGCTTGAGAAAACTTGGTGCCTAAGTGAACATCGGATATGAAGATTGATTTATATTGCACAGTTTTTATATACCCTTATTTTAGTATAAAAAAATTGTATAGTAACTAGGCTACAAAAAGGTTACGTTTGTAATCTTCATTGGCTATAATTCACCCATGAAAAAAATAGTTATATTATTTAGCGGTGATGGTTTTAATGCACAAAATATTGTGCAGAAATTACACAATAAAGAGTGTTTTGTGGCATGTGGAATTACAAATAAAAAAGATGCCAAGGGAATTGAGAAGTTAACTTCTTTAGGGATACAAACTAAAGTTTTACAACACGGCGGCTTTAACTCAAGAGAAGAGTTTGATGGAAAACTTGTAGAGATTATAAACTCATATAAGCCTGATTTAGTAGTGCTGAGCGGCTTTATGAGAATTTTGAGTAGAGTCTTTACTGAGAATATAAAAGCTATAAATATTCATCCCTCTTTACTCCCCAAGTTTAAGGGGACCAGAGCCATTGAGAGAAGTTTTGAGAGTTTAGACAATGAGTGCGGAGTGAGCGTTCACTGGGTAAACAGTGAGCTTGACGGCGGAGAAATTATCGTGCAAAAGAGCTTTTTAAAAGAGCAAAATGAGACCTTAGAGAATTTTTCTGCTAAAATTAAGCAGATAGAGTATGAAATAATGCCAGAGGCAATTTTAAAAGTACTAAAAATATAAGTGAAGAAATAAAATTTTGGAGAAATAAAATGAGTAATGTGATAGGAAAATATCAAAGTAGTATAAATACTTTAAAACTCGACGAAAGATCACTGCAGGTGAATACTCTTATTATCGGGGAGAGCGGTTCGGGTAAAACAAACTTGGCTCGTAATATTAGAACTTTTGCGATTGACAGCAATGTGCCGACTATTTATATAGATTTTGCCGATTCTGATGAGAGTGAGATTGAAGATAACTATAAAGATGACCATTTTAATTACGTAAGATTTGATGAAAGTGATGCATTTTTAAAAGAGCTCAACAGTTTGATTGCTAATAGAAAACATATTTATATGTCGGTAAACCCTAACTACTTCAGTAATAAAAGAGATGTAAAAAGTAAACTTACTATGATGCTTCAGTCTCAAGTTTTACTTGATAACTACTACTATTTTTTCCATGATATTAAAAATTTGGATGGTTTTTATACAAAATTTGAAGACTTTTTGCTCTATATGTTAGGTTTTTTAAATCTCAAAAAATTCGGTCTTGCTTTCTTGGCGCAGCCACATGAAATTTTTGAAAGCCCGCAGCTAAAACTGCTCTTTACATTTTTATATCTTGGAAAGTGTTCCAATTTAGAGTACTTCAACACAGTAGAGTTGAAAAATTTACAAAAAAACTACTTTTTTCATCAGTACCGTACCTCGCATAAAACACTTCTTTTTAACAATATTGTCGGCGATATGGTTAAAATTGATGAGCACAATTCACAAATATAAATATGCAAAAGTTATTTGACGAGCTTGCCTCATTAGATCAGCGATGTTACGGCGAGTTTGCTTTAAGTGAAGAGATTCTCATGGAACATGCCGCAAATGGCATGAACCAATATATTCGTCAAAACTTTGTAAAAAACAGCAAAATAATCGTGGCATGTGGAAGCGGAAATAATGCAGCGGATGGAATTGCTCTTGGACGGCTTTTGCACGGTGATTATGAGGTAGAAATTTTTTACGCTAAAAAACTTAAATCAGAGATGGCTGTTTTGCAGTATGAGCGCGCTTTAGCTCTGGGTGTTGGTGAATGCCAAGAACTTACTGCTTGTGACGTCCTTGTCGACGCCATAGTCGGGACAGGTTTTAGTGGCGAATTTGAGAAAAATTTAAAGTCAATTTTAAAAGAGATGAACAGCCTCAAAGCCTTTAAAATTGCCTGCGATGTTCCCTCTGGAATGAACGCCAACGGAGTGATGGCAGGGGGAAGTTTTGAAGCAGACGTAAGTTTAACAATGGGTGCTTTAAAAAAAAGTATGTTTTTAGACGAGGCAAAAGAGTTTGTCGGCGACATAAAAGTTCTTGACTTAGGTCTTTCTCGTGCTATTTACGAGGGAGAGACAAATTGGAATCTGCTTGATTTAGATGACTTAAAACTTCCTTGCAGAACAAAAAAAGATTCTCATAAGGGAAGTTTCGGGCATCTTGCCTTGGCATGTGGAAACAAAGCGGGTGCTTCAATAATGAGTGCCCAAGCGGCTTTGAGATTTGGAGCAGGTTTAGTAACCCTTGTCGGTTACGAAGATGAAATAGTTCCTCACTCTATTATGTACTCACATGAGTTGCCCCGAAATACAACTGCTTTGGCATGTGGAATGGGTTTGGGAGAGGAGTTTAGTGAAGTTGAGTTAGAAAACTTTTTAGACAACTGGCTTCCGCTTGTGGTTGACGCCGATATTTTCCACATGCCGATTCTTTTGGAGATACTTAAAAGAAAAAATATCGTTTTAACTCCCCATGCAAAAGAGTTTGCTTCACTTTTAAAGATTACCGGTATCGCAGATATCAGCGTAGAAGTTCTCCAGAAAAACCGCTTTAAATACGTAGAAAAGTTTTGCACAGAGTTTCCACATGCCACGCTTTTATTAAAAGGGGCGAATGTCATTGTGGCATGTGCAAATGAGTTTTTTATAAATCCGCATGGCACGCAAGCTTTAGCAAAAGGGGGAAGTGGCGATGTCTTAAGCGGTTTAATCGGAGCACTTTTAGCCCAAGGCTACACACCTCTAGAAGCCGCGAAAAACGGCTCACTCGCCCACACAAAACTAGCCCTCAACTATCAAGGTGCTGATTTTTCACTGACTCCGTATGACTTAATAAATGAAATAGGCAATCTGTAAGATTGCTTGTTTCATAAGTTGCATTTAGAACGAAAATGAGTAAAACCCATTTTGCTACGCAACCGCTTCAAGCCCTATAAACGGGATGATATAGTTTTAATTTAGGCATGTGGAAATTTTTTAATTTCCACAATATAGCACTTTACTAGACACTTTCTAGATACAATTTCTGTTCTTAATCAACCTCTCTCATTAATCGGAATAATGTATGAATAACAGTGATGAAAAACAGTATGAAAGCTTAACCATTGTCGGTTTGGGTGCGAGTGCCGGCGGTTTTGAGGCTTTGAAAAAGTTTATCGAAAACATAGAGCAAAGCGACAATATCGCGTATGTGATTGTTCAGCATTTAGACCCAAAACAACCGACACTGCTTGGTTCGCTCTTAGAGAGATTTTCTAAAATTCCAATCATTCAGATTGCAAGCGGTATCTCTCCCGAGGGAGATACTATCTATTTGTGCCCTCCAAATACCGACCTGCTTATAGAAAATGGACTCTTTGAACTTGTGCCTCCTTCTCAACAGCCTTACCCAAAACCCTCTATCAACAGGTTTTTTAAATCTCTTGCCTTAGAGAAAAAAGAGAAAGCTATCGGAATTATTCTCAGCGGAACCGGGAGTGACGGGGCTGAGGGCGTGGTCGCCATCAAACAAGCAGGCGGCTTGGCTTTAGCGGAAAATGAAAATGCAAAATATTTCTCTATGCCAAAAGCGGCAATCGATACACATGCCGTAGATGCGGTGCTCTCCCCAGACCTTATGGCACAGAGAATCATTTTAGCCATCGAAGACCCGAGCTACTTTGAAAAGAAGTTTGATGTTTTAGATAACATCGATAAAATTTTCAGACTTCTCAACCAAAAGAGTGATGTCGATTTTAGCGACTATAAAGAGAGTACTATTTACAGACGTCTGGAGCGAAGGATTTTCGACACGAAGTCTGAAAATGTTGCCGAGTACATCACTCTTTTGCAGCGTTCGCCTGCGGAGATTATGAAGCTCAAAAAAGAGCTTCTCATCATTGTTACCTCTTTGTTCCGCGATAAAGAGGCCTTTAGAGCCCTTGAAGAGAACCTTACAAAACTTATAAAAGAAAAAGAAGAAAACCATATTAGAATATGGGTTAGTGCTTGTGCTTACGGTGATGAAGCTTACTCAACTGCAATCGTTGTAAGCGAAATACTTAAAAAACTAAACCAAAGAAACAAGGTAACCATCTTTGCAACCGACATCAGCGAAGAGGCGATAGACGAAGCGAGAAACAAGACTTACTCCATAGATGAAATTCGTGAAGTGCCAAAAAAGCTTCAAGAGCTCTATTTTATAGAAAATCATGGAAGATTTATGCCTGTAAAACAGATTCGCGAGATGATAGTTTTCTCAAAACACGATGTCATAAAAGACCCGCCTTTTTTAAACCTTGACCTCGTTAACTGCCGTAATCTGCTCATCTATTTTAACTCAGAACTGCAACAGAGAATACTCAGCATATTTTATTATGCACTCAAATATGAAGCGATTATGTTTCTTGGTCTCTCAGAAACCATCGGCGCACTGAAGACTCTTTTTTCAACGGTCGATTCAAAGTACAAAATTTACCGCAAGTCCAACGACATGGGAAGCATAAATATAGAATCTTTTGCCTACTTTCAAAAAAGAGATTTTAAAAGAAACTCCAAAAAAAGCCGTGATGAAGAGAGTACTTTTGACATAAACAGTTCAGTAAACACAGCCGTAGCAGGGTTTTTTGCAGAAAACGGAATCGTGGTAGATGCCAATGCAAATGCACTCTTTTACAGAGGTGAAAACAGATACATCTCTTATCCGCAGGGCATAGTCACGACTGATGTTTACAAGCAGATTGCCGACTTTTTGAGGCTGGATTTGCGTGCAACTATAGCCGAAGCTATTAAAAATGAGAGTGTTGCAACTTCCAAAAAAATCAGACTTTTACCTATAAACAATGAGAGAAACTATGTGGTTATCACCGTTTTTCCTCTTACAAAAAACAAACTCTCGGAGAACAGTTTTTTTGTCACTTTTACGGAGATAAGTGAAGAAAACGATAAAGAGATATCTATTAAAAAACTTAAAACATTGGGCGTAGAAGAGGTTAATGTTTTAGAAAGCGAACTCGCCTCCATAAAAGAGCGACTGCAAATCACCATCGAAGAGCTTGAGACTTCAAACGAAGAACTCCAAAGCACAAATGAGGAACTCCAAAGCACAAATGAGGAGTTGGAGACTTCAAACGAGGAGCTTCAAAGCACAAACGAGGAGCTTCACACGGTTAATGATGAGTTGGAGTTTAAGAACAATGAGTTAGCCTTCGTCAACGAAGCACTCCATGAAGTTGTTGAAGTTGTTGAAGTTGTTAACACAAATGTACTTATTTTAGATAAAAATCTAGACCTCTTTTTACATACAAAAGGGATAGAAAAGTTTTTCAAAATCAACTATTTATCAAAAAGAATTAACCTTAATGACATTATTTTTAACTCTGAGGTAACCATTCCAAACCTCTTTGAAAATGTGAAAAACGTCATTAAAAACGAAAAAGATGTTAACCATGATTTGATTATAGATAAGCGGATTTACTGGTTTCAGATAAAAAGAATCCGTTTCTCAAGCGATGAGTACGGCGTTGTTATAGGCTTTACAGACAAAACTGAAATCATACGAAATCAAGAGATAATGTTCCAGCAATCTAAACTTGCAAGCATGGGTGAAATGATAGGAAATATCGCTCATCAGTGGAGACAGCCCCTAAACTCACTCTCTTTGAACCTTTTTGCTTTAGAAAAAAAGTTTGATTCAGGAGCGGTGGACAAACAATCTTTTACCTCTTTTTCAACTAAAACAAGAAAAACCATCGAGCACATGTCCGATACCATCAATGACTTTAGAGATTTTTTTAACCCAAACAAAGACCAGCATTTTTTCTCTTTGAGCAATGTTTTAAACAAAACGAAAACATTTATAAAAGATGCTTTTATCAACATCGACATCTCTATTCCTGCAAAAACACAGAGCGATGTTGAGATATTTGGATATGAAAATGAGTTTGCTCAGGTCATTATCAACATTTTAAACAACTCAAAAGATGCCATAGAAAAAAACAAAATAGCAAAAGGGTTTATTGATATAGCTGTTTTAAAAACAATGGATGAAGTGGTAATCACTATCGTTGACAACGGCGTGGGAACCAAAAAAGAGATTATAGATAGGGTTTTTGAGCCCTATTTTACGACAAAAGAGAAAAAAGACGGAACGGGAATAGGGCTCTATATGAGTAAGATGATTATAGAAAACAGTATGCACGGCTCTATAAAAATGGCAAATTTTGAAGAGGGAATGAAGACAGAGATTTTTTTAAGATAGGCGGCATAAATGAATAAAAATATTTCGATTTTATATGTGGAAGATGATGTTTTAACCGTCGAGGCATTTTTGGATGCTTTTGGAGATGTTTTCAAAAAAGTGCATGTGGCGTATAATGCAAACGATGGCTTTGAGTTGTTTTTAAAAGAGAAACCCGACATAGTTTTAACAGATTTACAGATGCCACAAGTGAGCGGTCTGGAACTCATTGCTAACATCAGGAAGATAAATCAAACCATTCCTATCATTGTAAATTCGGCATTTAACAACACAAAGTTTTTGCTTGAGAGCATCAACTTGCACGTGAATGAATATACGATGAAGCCGACTGATCCCTATAAACTTTTGGCGGTTTTTTAAAAAATCTCACAAACGATTTTCCTCCAAAAGGCTGTAAAACACTCTCGGATGATGTTTGAGACGGTGATAAACGAGATGCCCGACCCAATCATTTACATTAACAAAGATCGAAGTGTAGCCATGCTTAACGATGCGGCTAAAAAATTTAATCAAGAGATGGTAGCAAAAGAGACTTTTACCTGCCATGAACTGATTTTTAAAAATATACAATCCTGTTCAAACGAAGCTTTTAGCTGTCCTATAAAAACCATAAAAAAAACAAAAGAGCCTGTGACACTTTATAATCTAAAAGCAGTTATTGACGAAAAAGAACGTTGTTTTGATATCCATATTCGCCCTCTTTTTGATGAAGAAAATGAGATAAGCGGTTATATTGAAATCATGCATGATATGACGGAATATGTAAAAATCAACAGCCAGCTTGTTGATGAAAAAAATAAACTCGAACATCTCTCTATGCACGACCAGCTCACGCGCTTGCCAAATCGAAGACTTCTAAATGACAGGATGGAACAGGTCATTAGAAGAAAAACAAGAACAAAAAAGAGTTTCGGTGTATTTTTTATGGATCTGGACCATTTTAAAGAGATAAACGACTCTTTGGGACATTTGGCTGGAGATATTCTACTTGTAGAGTTTTCAAAAAGAATGCTGCACTCCATACGTGAACAGGATACTTTTGCCCGTATAGGCGGGGATGAGTTTGTCCTTATTGTAGAAAACAGCGATGATTTAAAGCACTATGAAAACTTTGCCCAAAAAATCCAAGAGATACTCAAAGAGCCCTTTATCATCAACGAACAAAAAATTTATTCTGCTTGCAGCATCGGGATAAGTGTTTTTCCAAAGGATGGTATTACGCCTGAAAAACTCATCAGTAACGCCGACGTAGCGATGTATTTTGCAAAACGCTCTGGACGCCATACTTTTAGCTTTTATTCACAGGAAATGACACAAAACACTTCAGCCTACTTGAATATAGGAAGTGATTTAGTACGGGCGATAGAGGAGGAGGAACTTCTTTTGTATTATCAGCCTATTCGTAATATGGCATCTGGAAAATTTACGAAAATCGAAGCACTTTTGCGATGGCGGCATGTACAAAGCGGACTTATGCTTCCTGAGAGCTTTTTGCCCATTGCCCAAAAAGCAGGAGTTCTTACACGAGTTGATTTTTGGGTTTTAGAGAGTGTATTTAAAAATTTTAACGCGGCACTATTTGAGAGTTTAGCTCTTGAGAGTATTTCGGTAAATATAACAGCGGAGACGTTTTTTTCCAAAGGCTTTATCGAAAAACTTATTCATCTGATAGAATTATACACTTTTGAGGCAAGATTTTTAGTGCTAGAAATCGTCGAAAATCAATTTATGCAAGATGCGGAATCTGCTAAAAAAATACTCCATAACCTCCGTTCTTTAGGTGTTAAAGTGGCGATAGATGACTTTGGAACAGGGAACTCATCTTTGAGGTATCTACTTGAGTTTCCCGTAGATATACTAAAAATAGACAACTCTTTTGTCAAGAATGTAACGAGTGATAAAAAAGCTCTTAAGCTGGTAAAAAGCATCCTCTCTTTAGCAAATATTTTAGAGTATGAAGTTGTAGCGGAGGGCGTTGAGCTTGAGTCTCAAGTACATTTGCTTCTTCAAGAGAAGATAGCCTATGTTCAAGGTTTTTATTTTGCCAAACCAATGAACTACGAGGATTTAAAGTTATTTTTTGTACAATGAATTTATGGCAATATAGCCGGAGAAAAAGAGATATTTTCAGTAGGATAGAAAATGATAAAAAATAAGTTAGTACAGTTGACAGAACACTGTTCCTGGGATACAGAGGAAGAGTCTTTAAGCCTAAAGAGTTGCTATGTTAAGTTGACGGTTTCACAAAAATATTTGCTTGGACTTTTAGTACAAAATCTCAATCGACCTGTTCATAGTATAGATATTTTTAACGAGGTAAACCATTTACCCTCTAAAGAGTACAACTTAAAATCTGTCCGTAACCTTGTAAGCTCTCTGAGAAAAAATGTTCCTACTCTTAATATTATCAACGTCTACGGCGGTTATTATATGCTTAGAAAAGACAACTCCTCCCCTAATGTAGAGTTTAAAGATGATCTGTATGAAATTTTAGACCAGTCAATAAATCCGACTATCATTACAAACCCTAATGAATTTGATAACCACATTATTTATGCGAATAAGGCCTTTATAGAGCTTTTTGAATACACTTTTGAAGAGGTAGTGGGACAAAACTGCCGTTTTTTGCATAGGGATGACACGGAGCAGTTAGCTTTAGATGAAATAAGAAATGCCATCTATGAAAAGAAGTCTATCACGGTAAATCTTCACAACTATACGCACAGCGGAGGGTTAATTTATAACGAGGTGGCTGTCAGCCCCATTTTTGACAAGAAAACCGGCAAGATAAAATACTACTTGGGTGTTTATAAAGATGTGACAACTATTCAGCGATTGATGCAGCATTTTAAAGAGAGACTGTAAAATAAACAGTGATAAAATTAGCCCTTAACTACCAAGGTGCTGATTTTTCACTGACTCCTTATGACTTAATAAATGAAATAGGCAATCTGTAAGATTGCTTATGTTATAAATGAAATATATAAAAATAATAGGGAAAAAGTATGCACACATTAAAAATTGGAAAATATGAACTCCACTCTCGTCTGATTGTCGGCAGCGGAAAATACGTTGATTTTGAAACTACAAAGCAGGCTACACTTTTAAGTGGCAGTGAACTTATTACAGTTGCTGTTCGCCGTTTAAACATTACAAACCCCGACCAAGAGAATTTAAGAGATACTTTTGCCGGAACTAACGTAAAATTTTTGCCAAACTCTGCAGGGTGTACAACTGCCGAAGAAGCGATCACGACTTTTAGACTTACCCGCGAGGCGACGGGAATTGACCTCATAAAACTTGAAGTTATAGGTGACACGAAAAAAACTCTCTACCCTGACGTTATAGAGACTATCAAAGCCTGTGAAATTTTGGCTAAAGAAGGTTTTACAATCATGGCTTATACTTCGGATGACCCGATTATGGCTAAGCGTTTAGAAGATGCCGGCGCCCATGCGATTATGCCTCTTGCAGCACCCATTGGAAGCGGTCTAGGAATTCAAAACCCTTATAACATCGTCTTCATCCGTGAAGCGGTAAATGTTCCCGTAATCGTAGATGCAGGCATAGGCTGTGCAAGCGATGCGGCTTATGCTATGGAGTTGGGTGCTGACGGCGTTTTAACCAACACTGCCATAGCTCAGGCGCAAAACCCGATGTTTATGGCAGAAGCTATGAAGCATGCGGTAATTGCAGGACGCATGAGTTACCTAAGCGGAAGAATCCCAAAACGTCCCTACGCAACTGCCTCAAGTCCTATAAACGGAATGATACAGTTTTAAAAAAAAGACAAGTTAAATAGCTTGTCTTACGCCGTCATAGCAATGACGATATTTGTGCATTGAGACATGGCATGTGGAAATTTTTATTCTAAAATTCCCAGCAGACTTAACATGACTACAAACATGGCTACCGGTGTGATGTAGCGAAGCGAAAAATACCAAGCTTCAAACGCAAACCCAAGCTGCGGTTTCATAATAGCCTCAACCCTCTGTTTTTGCATAACAAACCCAACAAAAACTGCCATAACCAAGCCCCCCATAGGAAGCATAATCGCAGCTGTTACATAGTCAACCCAGTCAAAGAAGTTTTTTTCGCCCCAGGTTAAAGCTTCTCTATAACTGTCTATGTTTGAGAGAAGTGCAATGATGCCTATAAGGTAGAAAAACAGCCCCATTAAGAGAGATGCCTTTAATCTGCTCCACTTAAATCTGTCTATAAAGTACTGAACCATCGGTTCTACAAGCGAAACAGAAGAGGTAAGTCCGGCAAAAGCCAAGGCTATAAAGAAGAGAACAGCAAAAATATTTCCAATGATTCCCATCTCAAAAAAGGCAGCCGGAAGAGATATAAAGACTAAGCCGGGACCTTTCGCCGGACCGGCACCGTACTGATACAAAAATGTAAAAAGCATAAGACCGGCAACTATGGCAATAACAGTATCTAGAAATACGACCCAAAAAGCATTTGTGACTAGGTTAGAGCCTTTTTCCATAGAGGCAGAATAGGTCATGATTGCACCCATACCAAGAGAGAGCGTGAAAAATGCATGCCCGACAGCTACTACAAAAGCATTGGAGTCTATCTTAGACCAATCGGGGGAGAACATAAACTCAAATGCCTGTCCAAACGCATCAAGTGTAGTTGCATATGTAAACATACCCAGCAAAATAAGCATAAGAGCGGGCATTAGAACCATATTCATCTTCTCAATACCGCCCTTTATACCCTTAGTTAAAACATAGGTAATCCATATAAAAGCAAGAGTATGATAAAAAAGTTGAGTTGCAATATCAGTATGAAGCATAGCATTAAAGGTTGATTCAGCCTCTTGTACAGTCGCAGGAAGAAAGGATAGCGAAGTGACTATATAGTTAAATATCCAGCCAATAACAACCGAGTAATATATCATAACAAAAAGACCGGCTAAACTTTGCAAACCGGCATATTTCCACATGCCGGAATTTTTTGGTGCCAACTCTTCAAAAGATGTAACGGTATCTTTACGTCCAAGATACCCAATAAGCATCTCTGCTATCATGATTGAAAAGCCTATAAGGACTACAGTAATAAGGTAAACTAGGACAAAGGCTCCTCCACCGTATTCTCCGGCAATATAGGGAAATTTCCATATATTTCCAAGTCCAACGGCACTTCCCGCAGCAGCTAAAATAAACCCAATTCTACTAAATCTTGCCAGCTTCATATAACATTTTCCTATTTTGTATGAAACGATTATACTTAAATAAATAGATTTTTAAAAGAATTGATGCTAAACTATTGACATTTAACATCTAATTGACTATAATTTCGCCTCATTAATCAGCTAATACTAGCTTGGTTTTTGTGTTAGGTCGGGGTGTAGCTCAGTATGGTTAGAGTACCTGGTTTGGGACCAGGGGGCCGAAGGTTCGAGTCCTTTCACCCCGACCACTTTTAAATTTTAAAACATTAGACTTTATATTTTTGACATGGTGGGATTAGCTCAGTTGGTTAGAGCACTGGTTTGTGGTGCCGGGGGTCACGGGTTCGAGCCCCGCATCCCACCCCATGCTAGAAAACAAAAATATAAAACTTAATACTTAACAAATATAGTAGCGTTCGTGGCTCAACTGGATAGAGTTTCGGATTTCGGCTCCGAGGGTTATAGGTTCGAATCCTATCGGGCGTACCATTTAATGAAAACGATAAATGAACGAAGTCCATTTATCTACGCTAGACGCTTGGTCACTGAAGCTTTGATTTTTTCCTAAAATCAAGATTTAAGAGCAGGTTAAAGTTACAATCAAAATGTGCGTCCATAGCTCAGCTGGATAGAGCAATGCCCTTCTAAGGCATAGGCCAAAGGTTCGAATCCTTTTGGGCGTACCACCTATTTACATTGTCATGTCTGAAGAGACAAAAAAAACTTATCTACAACGTGCGCGGATGTGGTGAAATTGGTATACACGCCAGACTTAGGATCTGGTGCCGCAAGGTGTGGAGGTTCAAGTCCTCTCATCCGCACCATCTACAACAAATAATCTCCAAAAACTACTTATACAGCGAACTTTACTAATAAATTTAAGTTTTCTATTAAATCTATTTGCTACCCTATTGCTACCCATTATACCACTCCAGTTATTGATTGTATTTTATCGTAAAAGCTTTCATCTCCGCAGGGCTTACCTATTCTTGTTTTTTCTTTTAGTAATTTTGTTTCTGCTCTTTTGAGTGCTAGAATAATTAAATATTACGCAACGCTTAAAACAATATCTTGGCATGTGGAAACAACCATTACCTAGTTTCCACATGCCAAGATATGATATTTAACCCGTGGGTGTCAGTTTTGCAATATAGATAATTTTATTCAGTAATTTATCTCGTAACAAAATATAAATTTAAATAAAATAACAATACATGTAAGCCTCCCCTAAACTAGAACCAGTTTAAACGGAACAATTCTTCTCCTGATTGTACTTATCTAAATATTCAACAGGACTTAATTTACCTAAAATTGAGTGTGGTCTATAGTTATTATAGTCATAAACCCACTCTTGGGTCATTGTTTTTACTTCAGATAATGTGTCAAACAGATAAGCATCGAAAAACTCTCTTCGCATAGATCCATTAAGTCTTTCCATTCTAGAGTTCTGAGTTGGAGATCCAGGTTGAATAAATTTCAACTCAATCGAATGAATA
>MNYP01000028.1 GCA_001873135.1 Helicobacteraceae bacterium CG2_30_36_10 | reverse complement strand
TTTAAAAAAACTTCTTAGCAGTGATACTATTTTTGAAGCTATTTTAATTTCAACATGTAACAGAATGGAGGTTTTATGTAACTGCAGTGATACTCCACATGCCACGCAGCATATATTTGAAATGCTGAGTGCAAGGTCTGGAATAAGCATAGAAGAGCTTGAAGGTCGTGCTGATATATTTGATGACAGCACTGCCATTCATCATATTTTTAGCGTTGCATCTTCGCTTGACTCGATGGTAATCGGTGAGACACAGATAGCAGGACAGCTGAAAAATTCTTTTAGATTTGCTTTTGACAATGGCTACTGCGACAAAAAACTGGCACGAGTTATGAAAAACGCTTTTAAATGTGCTGCTAAAGTCAGAAATGCAACCGATATATCTTCAAAACCTGTCTCAATGGCAAGCGTAGCAGTTTCAAAAATGAAATCTGTTTTAGACGATATCAAAGGCAAAAAAGCTCTTATAATCGGTGTTGGTGAAATGTCTGAAATTAGTGCAAAGCATTTAATCTCAGCCGGTGCTGACGTTTATATTATGAATAGAACAAAACACAAGGCAGAGCTTTTAGCACAGCAGTGCGGTGCTAAAGTACTAGACTTCGAAGAACTTCCACATGCCGTTAATGAATTTGAAATACTCTTTACAGCAACTTCATCATACAAACCAATAATAACTGATGAAATTATTAAGGCTTGTGATTTTGACAGATACTGGTTTGATTTAGCGCTTCCAAGAGATATTCATTATAATAAAGGTGAGAGGATAAATCTTTATGTTATTGATGATTTAAAAAATATAGTAAATGAAAATATAGGCCACAGAGAAGAGTCTTCCAGAGCTGCTCACGGAATTATCGGCAGAAATGTTGTTGAGTTTTTTGATTTTTTGAGCACCCTAGACATTGAACCAATGATAAAAGAGCTTTACAAAAAGGCGTACTCTTGTGCCATAGATGAGAGTGAACGAGCCGTGAATAGCGGATATATTCCAAAAGAGTATGAAGAGCAGTCCAAAAAAATGTGTGAACAGGCGATTAAGAGATTTTTGCATGATATGACTAAAAAAATGAGAACCGCATCAGAGGATGCGCAAACAGAACTGCTGAGCGGTTCATTTAGTTCCATTTTAAAAGACGAAAACTAAGTATACAAGGATAAAAGTGAGAAGATCAAGAGCATTTGTACCAACAACAAAAGAGGCGCCGACAGAAGCAACTCTGCCTAGTCATCAGTTTTTAATAAGAGGCGGTTTTATAAATCAACAGGGTGCCGGACTTTATAACTTTATGCCGCTTGGAAAAATTGTATTAGAGAAGATTAGAGCAGTTGTAAAAGAGGAGTTAGACCGAGCTGGATGCAGTGAAGTGCAGCTGAGTTTTGTCACACCTATCGGCTTGTGGCAGAGAAGCGGGCGTTGTGATACGATGGGAAAAGAGATGCTTCGCATAGCAGACAGACATAACAACGGATTCGTCTTAAGCCCAACAAATGAAGAAGCTATGGTAGAACTTGTAAAAAACAGAGTAACGAGCTATAAAGATTTACCTCTTAATTTGTACCAAATAAACACAAAGTTTCGTGATGAAGCAAGACCGAGATACGGGCTTTTACGCGGTCGTGAATTTCTTATGAAAGACGGTTACTCTTTTCACTCTTCAACACAAGATATGATTAGAGAATTTCATCTTATGGAAGCAACATACAAAAAGATATTTACCAGACTTGGGCTAGATTTCAGAGTGGTTGCAGCTGACAGCGGAGCTATAGGCGGAACAGGAAGCAAAGAGTTTCATGTTTTGGCAGACAGCGGTGAAGATACGATTGTAGTGTGTGATGTTTGTGATTATGGTGCAAATATTGAGACTATTTTCGAGACCGAAGAAGAAGTTGATGCTCTGAATGAAAAATCCTACGCAGAGTTGCAAACAAAAACTATTGATGAAAAATGCTCTTGTGGTGGAAATCTCAGTTTTAAAAAAGGTATTGAAGTCGGTCATATTTTTCAGCTTGGCGATAGATATTCAAGGGCTTTAGAAGCAAACTTCAATGATGAAAACGGCAAGCCAAAACCTTTTGAGATGGCAACATTCGGCATCGGGGTAAGCAGACTGGTAGCTTCTGTGATAGAGCAAAACCACGATGAAAACGGCTGTATCTGGACAAAAGAAACCGCTCCCTATATGGTAAATATTCTAATCTCAAATATTAAAGAGAGTGAGCAGGTTGCTTTAGCCGAAGAGTTATATGCAAAACTTCAAGCACGGCATGTGGAAGTGATGCTTGACGATAGAAAAGAGAGGTTTGGCTTTAAGATGAAAGATGCAGAACTTATCGGTTTTCCTTACACTGTTATAATCGGTAAAGAGTTGGCTAATGGTTTAGTTCAAATATATGAAAGAAGAACAAAAGAGAATATTTCCGTAAACAAAGATGCTGTTTTTGAAAAAATAATGGAACTGATATAAGATGATTTATTTTTTTGTTTATCTATTTTTAGAAGTTTTACTCTCTGTTAATCTTTCCTCCTACATCGGTGGCCTGATGACATTTTTTGAAATAGTTATAAGCGCATTCATTGGAATAACTATTTTAGTAAATTTTAGAAAAACATTAGCGCAAAATATGAATGCAGTTTCTTATAACTGCATAGATTTAAAACAATTTCAGGGTTTAAATCTTTTCACGATTTTTGGTGCTATTTTATTAATACTACCGGGTTTTTTGACAGACATTATAGGCTTATTAATGCAGTTTAGTATTTTTACAACTATGCTTGTTAACCGTTATCATGTAAAATCTGGTAGTTGTAATACAAGCCATGAAACAAATAATATAAAAAAGGATTTAGATGTCATTGATGTTGAAATTATTAGCGATAACACTATTACTAAATAGTTCGGTTTTTGCACAAACCAGAGATGAAAGAGTTGAAGAATTTTTGGAAAATTCATTTAGCAATAACCCAAATATAGTTACTTTAGAAGTACATATAGTGGAAAAAGTTGCAGTTGAGAGTATGAAAGATTGGAACGCATATATTGTTGATATAAATGCAAGCGTTAAGTCAAAGCCCCAAAACCGTCAAGTTAAACAGAAAATGATTTGGTTTTCTAATGGCGAGGTAATAACTCAAGATTTAGTTAATCTTACAAGTGGCGAATCACTCAAAGAGTTAGTGTCACCTAATTTTAAACCTGAGTATTATAAAAAAGAGAATCTCATTTATGGGAACCCTAATGCTAAGCATAAAGTTGCAATTTTCTCAGACCCTTTATGTCCATTTTGTAGAGATTTTGTTCCAAAAGCTGTAAACTTTATGAAAAAAGATTCAGATAAATTTGCTGTTTATTATTACCATTTTCCATTGCAATCAATTCATCCTGCATCAGTAACTCTTGTAAAAGCTGCCATAGCGGCCGAGCTAAAGGGATATAAAAATGCTATACTTGACCTTTACACAGTGGAAGTCCAGGCAAATGAAAAAGATGTAACTAAAATATTGACAGCTTTCAACAGAGTATTTAAAACAGATATAAAGCCTTCTGATTTAGAATTACCTGCAGTGATAGAGCACTATAACAGCGATCAAAGCATTGCTGGTGAAGTTATGGTTCAAGGAACACCTACTATGTTTTTTGACGGCAAACTCGACAAATCTAAAAGACAATATGAAAGGATAAAATAATTTATGAAAAAAATTACAATAGCAACAAGAGGATCACAGCTGGCTCTTTGGCAATCTAATTATATTAAAGATATTTTACAAGAGCAAAATCCTGGTCTTGAAGTAGAATTAAATGTGATTGTGACAACCGGCGATAAAATTATTGATAGACCCCTTGCAGCTATTGGCGGGAAAGGTCTGTTTTTAAAAGAGCTTGAAGAAGCTATGTTAAGAGGGGACGCTCAGATTGCCGTGCACTCCTTAAAAGATGTCCCTACGGTTATGCCCGAGGGTCTCATCCTAGTAGCCATTACTCAAAGAGAAGACTCAAGAGATGCTCTTTTGAGTGAAAAATACGCAGATATTAATGCACTCCCAAAAGGCGCTACCGTCGGGACATCTTCACTTCGTCGTCGTATGCAGATACAAATGATAAGACCGGACCTTGTAATAAAAGATTTAAGAGGTAATGTTGACACTAGAATCAGAAAGTTAAAAGAGGGTCAGTATGATGCAATAATTTTAGCAGCAGCTGGTATCAACAGACTGGGACTTTTAGATGCTGTTGAGTACATTTATCCTATTTCACTAGATGAGATGATTCCATCAATGGGGCAAGGTGCGCTAGGAATTGAAGCTGTTAATGATGAAGAGGTCTTGGCTATTGTTGCAGGACTTGAAGACGAATATAGCAGAATTGAGACGACTATTGAGCGAGATTTTGTTGATGAACTTGAGGGCGGTTGTCATGTCCCAATCGGTGTGAGTGCTACAGTTTTAGATAATGACAGTGTAGTTGTTAAGGCTGTATTGGGACTTCCTGATGGAACTGAGGTACTGAGTGATTCAAAAATAATATCTAAACAAAATTACAGAAGTGTTGGAAGAGAAATGGCAAAAGAGTTTATACAAAAAGGTGCCAGAGAGCTTCTTAGAGGTGCTGAAGAGATGCAAAAAGAAGAGGAAGCGAATAAATAAATGCACAAAACTATAAATCTTCTAAAAAAAGAGAATGAATTAAAAATTATTGAAGATGAACTAGACATATATCTTGAACTTTCACATTTAGCGTATGCAGAAGTTAAGAAAAAAGATGGTGGCAAAGCACTGCTCTTTACAAATATTATAGATAGAAAAAACGGTACTAAGTTCGAAGAGCCGATTCTTATGAATGTTTTTGGTTCATATAAAAGATGTGAATTGCTCTTTGGCCGAACTATAGAGTCTGTAGCAGATGAAATTACTAAACTGCTTCATATGAAAAAGCCTGCCGGTTTTATGGATAAGATTTCAATGGCGGGTGAGCTCTTCTCCCTAAAGAACATTTTTCCTAAACGTCTGAAAGGTGAGGGTGCCTGTCAGAAGATAAAATATCTTGGCGATACTATTGATTTATATAAAATACCGGTTTTAACAACTTGGGAACAAGACGGCGGACCCTTTATTACTATGGGTCAAGTTTATACTCAAAGTTTAGATGGTGAGTTGGTAAATCTTGGCATGTACAGACTTCAGGTTTATGATAAAAATCATCTGGGAATGCATTGGCAGATTCATAAAGACTCTTCACACTTCTTTGACCAGTATCAAAAAGCTGGTAAAAAGATGCCCGTTAGTGTAGCAATCGGTGGAGACCCTCTTTATACATGGTGTGCAACTGCGCCTCTTCCCTTTGGAGTAAATGAGCTTTTAATGTACGGACTTATAAAAAAAGTGCCTGCGAAACTTGTAAAATCGCTGAGCACGCCGCTTTATATACCTGCTGATGTCGACTATGTCATAGAGGGCTGGGTCGATACGACTCAGATGAGAGTAGAGGGACCTTTTGGAGACCATACAGGCTATTACACTCTCAAAGAACCATACCCGGTTATGGAAGTAAGTGCCATTACAATGAAAGAAAAAAGAGTATTTTTAGCGACTGTTGTCGGTAAACCGCCATTAGAAGATAAGTATATGGGCTGGGCAACAGGGAAGATATTTTTTCCGCTTTTAAAAACTACTGTTCCCGATTTGCTAGATTACCACATGCCGGAAAATGCCGGCTTTCACAATCTCATACTAGCAAAAATGCAACCGCATTATAAAGGGCATGCAAAACAGTTTATGCATGCTTTTTGGGGTGCTGGACAGATGAGTTTTGTTAAACATGCAATTTTTGTAGATGAAAGTGCACCAAGACTCGACAACTATGAAGTATTTGCCAGCTATGTATTAGACAGATTTGCTCCAAAGTCTCTATTTATTTCTGAGGGTATTTTAGATGCACTTGACCATTCCTCCCCGGAGACTCTAGTTGGGGGGAAGCTTGGAGTTGATGCTACTGCTTCACATAAAGTAGAATCTCCACAACTTTTAGGTGATGAAGAACTGCTTATAAAAATAAAAGAGATTATCCCTGATGTCGTAAATTTGCATCAGTTTATGAGAAGAACAAAAAACCCTATAACTGTGATAAGTGTAAATAAAACAAAAAATGCGCGTGTGTATTTTGATGCTTTAGTTCCTTTGAGTCCCCATATTAGAATAGTAGTTTTTGTTGATGAGGCTAGAAACGATATATTTAACTCTTATATGTTAATTTGGCGTGTTACTAATAATATGGATGCCTTAAGAGATGTGTTTGTATCTGGCTTAATGGTCGGCATTGATGGAACAAATAAGACAAGCGTTGATGGTTTTTCGCGTGAATGGCCAGACGATGTTGATTGTACCCCTAGTGTTGTAGAAACATTAAAGAGTAAAGGTCTTTGGGATTTGGATGAAAAACTCTATAATAAGTATCAATTATAGTAGTTCATACTATTAAATTGTCATTTTTAACTTTTATAAGGTCAATATAATATTTTCTAATGTAGTATGATACATTATATTTAAGGTCTATAAATGAATAAATTCTTTTTATTTTTAGTTTCAGTTATGTTTTTAACATTAGGTAATTCAAACGCTGCGGTCTATAAAGGTCAGAAGGTTTTTGTAAAGAAGTGTGTTGAGTGTCATGAAAGTGGGCAGTCTTTTATAGCTACGAAGAAAATCCGTGAGTGGAAAAAATTTATGAAGAAGAGAGGTGAGGCTTTAGCTGAAATACACTTAAAAGATGAAAACGCAAAAAAATCTTGGAGTTATTTTGAGAGTAGAAAATACACCAAAGATTCTAGGGATTTAGAACAATTCTTAGAAGAGTATGCTAAAGACAGCGGAAATGTCCCTGCTTGCAATTAACCCTTCTTTATTTAAATAAATTCAGATACAAATCTTTGTATCTGAATTTCCACATGCCACTTTGTTATATTGCTATATTTAGCTAAAATACCAAACTTTTTAATATCGGAGAAATTTATATGGATAAGATGTGGTCAGGTCGTTTTTCTGCAGGTACTTCAAGTTTATTAGACAAATTTAATGCTTCAATTATGTTCGACAGAAAACTCTATCGTGAAGATATTGAAGGCTCTTTAGCACATGCTGCTATGCTTACTAAGCAAGGCATTTTAAACAGCCAAGAGCTTGCTCAGATTACTGAGGGCTTAAATCAGGTTACTAATGAGATAGAGTCTGGAGAATTTGAATGGAAAATCTCAGATGAAGATTTGCATATGGGAATCGAGAAACGATTGACTGCAATCATCGGTGATGCCGGAAAAAAACTCCATACCGCAAGAAGCAGAAATGACCAAATTGCCGTTGATTTTAGAAGGTATGTTCTTCGTAAGAACGGTGAGATTGTTGAAGCTATAAAACTTTTAATGCAAGAGATAATTGTTGTTGCCGACAAGCACACAGAGACACTTCTTCCCGGAATGACCCACTTACAACACGCACAACCAATTAACTTTGCTTTTCATCTTGGTGCATATCTTAGCATGTTCAAAAGAGATATTGAGAGATTTGAGAGTTCAAAAGAGAGAAACAATGTCTCTCCGCTAGGATGTGCTGCGCTTGCGGGAACTCCACATGCCATAGACAGAGACATGACTGCACAACTTCTAGGTTTTGACTCTGTTAGTATAAACTGTTTAGATACGGTAAGTGACAGAGATTTTGCCTTAGAAATTCTGTTTAATATTTCCACTATGATGATGCATATTTCGCGTTTAAGCGAAGAGCTTGTTATGTGGTCTTCGTATGAATTTGGTTTTGTTGAACTCAGCGATGAGTACTCAACAGGTTCTTCTATTATGCCACAGAAAAAAAATCCCGATGTTCCTGAACTTTTACGTGGAAAAACAGGTCGTGTTTATGGCTCTTTGATGGGACTTCTCACTGTTATGAAAGGTTTGCCTTTGGCTTATAACAAAGATACGCAAGAAGATAAAGAGGGCGTTTTCGATGCAGTTGAGACGGCTGAGATATCTTTAGAGATACTTAAAGAAGCGATTAAAACTATGCAGGTAAAAGCGCATAATATGGAGAAAGCTTGTGCAATCGGTCATTTAAGCGCAACAGATTTGGCTGATTATTTAGTCGAAAAATGCAATATTCCATTTCGTGAAGCACACTTTATTACAGGCCGTGCAGTCGCAAAAGGCGAAGAGCTGAATGTTGATTTATCTAAAATGGATTTTAAACACCTAAAAGCCATTGATGAAAGAATTGATGAAGATGTAATGGAATTTTTAGGTTTAAGACACTCTATGAATGCAAGAACTTCTACGGGTGGAACTGCAACAACCAGAACAGTACAACAATTGAAATATTTTAAAAATTATATAGAAGGATAATCAAAAATGAAAGTAAGTGTAACTCATAAAGAGGGCATGAAGTTTGAAGCTAAAACTGCCAAAAGCAGTTTTGTTATTGACTGTCCGGTCATCTCTCCGGTTGAATATTTTTTAGCGGGCATTATTACATGCAGCGCTACAGATATTGTTTTATTGCCAAAAAATCAAGATAAAACGGTTACTGATTTGGTAGTAGATGGCGAAGTTGTGAGAAACGACACACACCCTTGTAAATTTAATACGCTTCATTTAACATACAGTTTTAACTCCGACGGTGATGATATAATGGCTGCAAGATGGGTTATGGCTTCATTGGAGACCTATTGTTCAACTATCAACACTATCCGTGACACGACGGCTATCTCTTACTCTATTACACATAATGGCAAACTTATTCGTGAGAATGAAAAGATGATTTCAGGCGGAGGAAGCAAAATAGATATGGGTGAAATAGAGAGTTGCCCTAGTTAATACAAGGTGTTAGAAACTTCTTGGCATGTGGAATATTATTACCTTCCACATGCCAAGTATTATTTTCTATCTGCATAAGGTTCTTTTGTTAAAACCCTCGAATCAAACAAACCTTTTCCAATAGTAAAATGATAAAGCGACTGAAATCTATTTGATTGGAGTCCTAGTAATTTATGAAAACTATCATCTAAAAAACAGCCGATTCCCGTTGCGCTGAGTCCTAAGGATGTAGCTTCTAAATAAAGCTGTTGCCCAATAGCTCCACACTCCCAATAGAGCTCTTTATATCTATGCGCTCCATGCTTTAAAAGTTCGTCGCTAAAGGCACTCAACATACCTAAACTAAAAGCTCCCTCACTTGCAATGTCCTGATTACAAGAGATATTTTTGGATGCTATTTTATAATCATCGTAACGTAAAGCATAGAAATCTTCATCAATTTTTTCCCATAAAAAAGAGTCGCTCATTAACTCTAGAAGCTGACTTTTATGTTCTTGGTTTCTAATCAAAATATAGATACCTTGCTTGAGACCAGTAACATTATGAACAAAGATAACCAGGTTTACCGCATTAAGAAAACCGTTAAAACTCTCTTTTGTAGAGTTTAGCAAAGTCATAAAATTTTCATAACTTATCTCTGAATGCTCTTTATTCATCATCTGAGCGCTTCTTCTGCTCAGAATCACCTTTTTTGACTCTAAGCTAGGCTCTCTTGTTATAAGCGCATGAGGCATCTTTTTAAGAGTTGTATGAGATGAAAATGTAGCTTCTTCTATCTGAGTAATCAAAGGCCATTTTTGATAATTCAAAGCTATATGATTTGCCACTGAATTGTAAGTTTCATTTGTATGCTCTAATAACTCAGAATAATCTATCTTTTCATTAAATTCATCGCTTGTTATTAAGAGTAAGATATCAGGAATTTCATCTTCATCTTCATTAAAACGCAATTTTTGATTGAGCCCAAGAAGTTGTGCTATATCTGCATCGCTAATATCATCTAAAACTCTGCAGCTCCATCCCAAAATTTTTGCACTTATCTCAAGTGAACGCAGAGCATGACCGGCATCTAGTTGTGTATATCTAAAAGCTCTCTCCCCGTATTTCCAAACTTCTCTGTAAACTATAGAACTGATTGCCACAAAAAATGAGTTGTTTGGAAGTGTTTTGTACATGCCGGACTCGAAAGATATTAAAGACTCAAGAGAGTGGGTTTTAGGCAAATAGTGAGATATGGTAGTCTGATTCCCAATCCCATCAATCGGAGGCAAAATGACATAAACTTCACTAGGATGCAGGTTTCCGCTTGAAGCGTTGCATCGCAAATCCCAGTCATCAACTCCATTAGATTTTATAGCTGAAACCCCCATGGAAAATTGTAAAAACTGCGAAATTGAGTTTATAAGAAGCGGTGCGGAGGGAACTTCATCTGTAAATATCAGACTATATGGAGGTGTCGGATTCTCTGTTGCCAAGGGAAGTGAGATATTGAGTGCTCCTTTATATATTCTGTAAGGATTTGGCTGATTAGCCCAGTCCATATAGCCTAAAGAGCGGGCATACCTAAGTTGTGAGTGTTTAGTTTCTTTATGGTAATGAAAAACATCTTGTAAATTTTTATTCATAAGCGATGGTAGTGAAGAACTCATTTAATTAAGCAAAAATATAAATGATAAATTTTTTTTTAATATAAAATTATGACAAACTGCCATAATTTTTACATTTTTTACATTTATAATATAGTATATAAAAAATAAAGGAGATGTGATGTTAACAATGGCAACAGTGTTGGTGGCATGTGGAATATTGATTATTATAGCTTATGAATTTGGTTTTATACTAAAAAAAAGGGGATGGGGCGAAAATTCTAAAAGCTTTTTTTAGCCTTTAGAGTGAGTAATACTTTTAACTTGGGTAAACTTTATGGTACGCGCTCATACGTTTTGAAACTTTTTTCAAATAGTTTTTTGGCTCATCATATTTTAAATCTCTAAGGAGTTTATCATAAACTTGCTCCGGTGTGAGTGCATTGATATTATCAGCTGCATTAGAAATGCTCAACTTTTGTTTGTATGATAAGTTTTTATTTTTATTAAAAGCCCATGCAATATTTCCAGACCCAGTATTGTAAGCGGCAATAGTACAGTAGAGTCTGCTGTCTGGATTTTTTATAGCCTTTAAGTAGCTGTAATATAAAATATGCAAATATGCGGTGCCCATAGTTATGTTGTTTGTACTGTTATACAAATAACTCCCCGTTACTAATTTTTTCTCTTTATATAAGTAGTTATATGAATCTATACCGGCACTTTTAGGAACGATTTGCATCAGACCATACGCAGGTATATGAGATTTTGCTCTTGGGTTAAAGTTACTCTCTGAATGCATAATAGCAAAAACCAGAGACATGGGAAGGTTTTGTTTTCGAGCATTCTTTTGAATATCATCATGGTAGGTTTTAGATCTTTTAAGCATAGCATCTTTAGGCATTTGTACTGACACGCTGTAAACTATAGCATGTTCAACTTTGTTTGATGGGCTCTCTTTGATTGTTGCATCTGAGATATTTTTATTTACATAAGTAACTACACTTTGCTTTGTGGGGGGAGTGTTAAACACAACATTTGCAAGAATAGGTTCTGCTTTTACTTTAGAATCTACAAGCGCTGCAGGCTTTTGAATTTTTGCCAACTCTTTTTCTAGCGGATCCGTTTCTTGAACCGTTTTAGTGTCAATTGTTACAACTTTTGCAAGTGCTATTTTAAGTCTCTGTTTTGCCTCTTCGGGGGAAGAGGCAATTGTCTCTACCGTAATAACTTCTTTTTCAAAATCTACATCTGTTCTGGTTTTTTTATCTGGAGTATAAGCCACCCAAGTTTTTTTTGTTGACATTTTTGGATCTTGCCAAAGTGCGCCAACTTCCTTTTTATACTCTTCGTAAGCTCTCATCTGAGACTCTTGGTACGAGGAAAACTCCTCTTGCTGACTTTTTTTATAATCACCAAACTCTTTATTTTGTTCATTAAAACTTTGCATCTGCTGAGTATTAAATTCACTTGCACTTTGAGATAACAGCGCAGATGCTATTGCACAAATCAGTAATATTTTTTTTAACATTAGATG
Source organism: Helicobacteraceae bacterium CG2_30_36_10 (assembly GCA_001873135.1). Classification (GTDB taxonomy): domain Bacteria; phylum Campylobacterota; class Campylobacteria; order Campylobacterales; family Sulfurimonadaceae; genus Sulfurimonas. Next base: position 7,259 of record MNYP01000028.1, on the reverse strand, counting down.
CCTTTAATTTTAAAAATGACCTTTAGGATCTGCATCACTGAAATGACCCCAATGAAGTTTTGCTCCACCTAAAACATGAAAGTGTAAGTGTCCTACTTCTTGTCCGCCATTTACTCCAATGTTAGTGATAACACGGTATCCACTTTTAGCTATGTTGACTTCAGACGCTACTTTTTGAATGAAATTACTCATCTTTGCCATTAATTCTGAATCGGCTTCATTAAAGCTATTTACATGGACTTTAGGAATAACTAAAATATGGATGGGCGCCTTTGGGTTTATATCGTGAAAAGCGAGAAATTCGTCATTTTCTAAGATGATATTTGAGGGTATTTCTTTATTTACTATTTTACAAAATAAACACATAATCCAATCCTGCCTTTTTGGAAATTGTAACATATAAAATCATAATATGTAGTACTAGAAAAATATATGAAGCTATATGTAAACAATATTTGAATATAATCACTAACTTTAAAAAAACCTATAAATATTTTTTTTGGTATAATTTTTTTATAATGGAGACTCTATTGAAAGAGTGGTATGATTCGATAAAAGAAGCACAGAGTGTAGATAAACTCGAAGAAATTCGTATAGCTATATTCGGAAAAAAAGGTGTTTTAGCAGTAGAATTTGCTAAAATGAAAAGTGCATCAAATGAAGAAAAAGCGCAACTTGCAAAAGATTTAAATACTTATAAAAGTTCACTAATGAATGAACTCACTGCAAGAAAAATAATATTACAAACATTAGAATTACAAGAACTTATGAAAGCACAAGCGATAGATGTTTCTCTCTTTAGCGCAACCTCAGAGACTGGTGCTCTTCACCCGGTTATGGAGACAATGGATAGAATCGTAGAGTATTTTTCTGCAATGAATTTTTCTATAAAAACAGGTAATATGGTTGAAGATGATTTTAATAACTTTGAAGCTCTAAACCTGCCAAAGTATCATCCCGCACGAGATATGCAAGATACATTTTATTTTAAAGACGAACTACTTTTGCGTACACATACCTCACCTGTACAAATCAGAACTATGATGAATACAAAACCACCTATCCGCATGATAGCCCCGGGCGCAGTTTTTCGTCGTGATTATGATTTAACGCATACTCCAATGTTCCATCAGGTAGAGGGTTTATTGGTTGATGAAGAGGGAAAAGTTTCATTTGCAAACTTAAAGTATATTTTGGAAGATTTTTTAAAATATATGTTTGGTGATGTAAAAGTTCGTTTTCGCCCCTCTTTTTTCCCGTTTACAGAACCATCGGCTGAAGTTGATATTTCATGTGTATTTTGTAAAGGTGAAGGGTGCAGAGTATGCTCTAAGACAGGATGGCTGGAAGTTTTAGGCTGCGGCATTGTTGACCCTAACGTATTTGAAGCAGTGAAATATGAAAATGTAAGCGGATACGCTTTTGGACTTGGAGTAGAGCGATTTGCAATGCTTATTCATCAGATTGGAGACCTTCGTGCTTTATTTGAAGGCGATATTAAATTATTGGAGCAATTTCAATGATAGTTACTAGAAGTTGGTTAGAAGAGTGGATAGACTTAAGCGATATTTCCACAGATGAATTGGTAAAAACTTTGAATTCTATTGGACTAGAAGTTGATAGAGTACACAGAAATGAAGTTTCTAAAAAAATAATTTTTGGTAGAGTGTTAGAGTGTGAAAAACATCCTGATGCTGATAAATTAAATGTATGTCAAGTTGATATTGGAAGTAGTATCCGTCAAATAGTTTGTGGAGCATCTAATGTTAGAAAAGGTCTAGACGTAGTTGTTGCGACAATTGGTGCAACCATGTCTGATGGTCTTGTAATAAAGCCTGTTAAACTTCGAGGTATTGACAGCGAGGGGATGATATGCTCGGCTAAAGAGATCGGTTTAGAAGATTGTATGAATGGAATACTTGAAATTGATAGCAGTATAGGTGTCTATACATTAGGTCAAGAGGTTAGTGAAAACCCGATTTTCGAAGATGATTTGATAGAAATCGAACTAACGGCAAACAGAGGTGACTGCTTAAGTATAAGAGGTGTCGCACGTGATTTATGTGCAGCTTTTGACAGACCTTTAAAAGAAAAAGCAGTTACAGAAAATGAAGATAGGAAAATAGGTATTGGCAGAATATTGAGTCTTTCTCATGATAAGCACTTAAATGTTAACTTAAGATATAAAGCAATTGAGCTACAAAACTTATCTCTTCCTTTCATCGTAAAGCTTAGACTTGCTCAGATAGAAGATAAAAGAGAATCAGATATTGAGTCTATAATGCTTTATGCAACCCAAAGCAGCGGTGTAGTTTTAAGAGCTTATAACTATGGCTTTTTCTGCGGGGAAAATGAGACAATGGCAAAAGTAGAGCTTCATGAAGATGATAAGGGCTATGCTTGTATTATGTCAAAAGAGAAGGCCTCTACGGTCGGAATTATTCAAGAAGAAGTATCGAGAGTGACCTATAATGAAGGCACTGTTTTAATAGAAGCCAGTTATATACCACCAGATATTATTTCAAAACAGATGTTGGTAAACAAGATAGAGTCAGGTCCGATGTACTACAGAACTTCAAGAGGAAGTGAGCCTGATTTAAACCAAGGCTTAGATTTTTGTTTAAACCTCATAGATATTAATTCGGATTCCTCTATTTTTGGTGGCAATATTGATTTAAGTGATGCCTACAGTGACAAAATAGTAACCGTAAATAAACAAGAGATTGATGATATTATCGGTGCTAAAATCAGTAAAGTAAAAATCACTAAAATCTTGAAAAATCTCGGATTTGAGACAAATAAATCACAGGCTGAAACCTTTGTTATTTCTGTTCCGAGATTTCGTCACGATATAGTAAATAAACAAGATATTATTGAAGAGATAGTGCGTATGGTCGGCATAGACAATATTCCTTCTAAGCCTTTTGTTTTTACAGAAAAAAATAGACTCGAAGATGATTATGTTGAGTACAAGAAAAAAAGAATTTATCGCCATAAAGCAGCAAGCAGCGGATTTTTTGAAACTGTTCACTTTGTTTTTGATGAAAGAAAAACTCTTGAGAAATACGGTTTTGAGTGTACGAATGAAGAACTTGAATTATTAAACCCGATTGTAAGCACTCTTGACACTTTGAGACCGACACTGCTTAGCGGACTCTTAAAGGCTGCATCGCAAAATACAAAAAACGGTTACTCATCGATTAGACTTTTTGAAGTCGGCACAGTGTTTAATCCATTAAGAGAAGAGTCTCTTAAAATGTCTATTCTTTTTAGTGGAAATAGAGAAAATGAATCGCTTAGTAATGCCGGAAAACCTGCTAAAGTTGATTTTGCTTTTTTTGTTCAAAAAGTTTGCGATATTATTGGAGATTTTGAACTTAAGCAGAGCGAGACAAAACACACTTTATCGCATAATTATCAGACAGCTGAGATAATGATGAATGGTGATGCAGTAGGAGAAATCTTTAGAGTTCATCCAAATGTTGAAAGCGATTATGACTTGGACGCTACCTTTATGTGTGAAATAGATTTTTCTAAACTTGTATTTGAACTAAAAACTGCTAAAAAGGTTTCTAAATATCAAGCTTCTTTTAGAGATTTGAGCATTATTGTGCCAAAAAATATGAGTTATGACAAATTAAAAACTGTCATCGAATCAAGCTCTAGCCGTGATATAATTAATTTTTATCCAGTGGACAAATATAGTGATGAATCATTGGGCGAGAACATGAGCCTTTCACTTAGATTTATGTTACAGTCTGAGGAAAAAACTCTTGAAGAGGATGATATTAACTCCTCAATGCAAACTATTTTAACAGCATTGAAAGAGAATTTAGGAGTCGGTTTACGATGAGCTATGTAGAAGTTTTTCCATGTAGTGAATTTTCACTAAATGTATCAGAGATAGCACCGGATAAGTCAATATCACATCGTAGTGCAATGTTTTCAATGCTTGCAAGCGGAACAAGCACCATCAATAACTTCTTAAGAGCTGAAGATACTCTAAGTACTTTAGAAATTGTAAAAAACTTAGGTGCTGTAGTTGTTGATGATGGCGTTACAATTACCATAGAATCTGATGGCATAAAAGAGAGTGAAAATATTTTAGACTGTGGCAATGCCGGAACAGGAATGAGACTTTTTTGCGGGCTTTTAAGTTCTGCAAACGGTCATTTTATTCTCACCGGAGATGAATATCTGCGTCGTCGTCCTATGAAAAGAGTGACTGCTCCGCTTCGAGATATCGGTGCAAAACTTGATGGAAGAAAAGATGCAGAGTTGGCTCCGCTTAGTATTCGCGGTGCTTCGCTAAAAGCTTTTAATTATGAAAGTAAAATAGCTTCTGCTCAAGTAAAAAGTGCGATGATTCTAGCAGCATTGAGAGCTGATGGAACTTGTACCTATACAGAACCAGAACTCTCTCGTGATCATACTGAGCGAATGTTAAAAGGTATGGGTGCAGATATAGAGGTTGATGGATTAAAAACTACAATATCCCCAATGAAAGAACTTCTTTCACCTTTAACCATAAGAGTTCCCGCAGATCCATCAAGTGCTTTTTTCTTTGCAGTTGCTGCAGCTATTACTCCAAACTCCAGTATCGTTTTAGAGGGTATAACCTTGAATGAAACGAGAATCGGAGCGTTTAGGGCATTAGAGAGAATGGGAGCCAATATTAGTTACGATTTAATTAGTGATAAGTATGAGCCTATTGGAAACATAAGCGTTAAATATGCTCCACTCAAAGCCATTACAGTTGAAGAGAATATCTCATGGCTGATTGATGAACTTCCAGTGCTCTCAATTGCATTTGCATGTGCAGAGGGAACCAGTATAGTTAGAAATGCCCAAGAACTGCGTGTAAAAGAGAGCGACAGAATTTCTACTGTTGTTAATGGACTTGTGGCATGTGGAATTGAAGTAAGTGAATACAAAGACGGCTATACAGTAAAAGGCGGCAGTTTAAAAAGTGCAACTGTTGATAGTGACGGAGACCATAGAATTGCTATGAGTTTTATAATTGCAGGACTTAGATGTGGCATGAAAGTAACTGATTTGGATTGTATCAATACATCTTTTCCAAACTTTTTTGAACTACTGCAAAGAGTTACAAAAGTAAGATTTTATAGGAAGAATATATTATGAAGATAGAATTAGCCGAAAAGTATGGCTTTTGTTTTGGTGTTAAAAGAGCCATTAGAATAGCTGAAGAGAATAAAAATTCAGCTACTTATGGACCTTTGATACACAATTCTAAAGAGATAGCTAGATTGGAACGTGATTTTAAAGTTGCTCTAACTGATGATTATACAAGCTTTAATGCCGGAGACAAGGCAGTTATTAGAACGCATGGCATTCCTAAAAATGAGCTCGAAGAGTTGCATATAAACAAGGTAGACGTAGTGGACGCAACCTGCCCTTATGTGACTAAGCCTCAGCAAATATGTCAAGAGATGAGTGAAGCCGGATATGACATAATTATTTTTGGAGATGAAGAACATCCAGAGATAAAAGGCGTTAAAAGTTATGCTACCCACGGTGCAAGAGTTGTGACATCTTCAAAGAATCTTGAAGGCTTAAAACTAGGTGAAAGAGTAGCTCTTGTTGCGCAAACTACTAGAAAAGTTGAAGATTATATGGAAGTTGCAAACTACCTTATTCCTCGTCATAAAGAGGTTCGGGTGTTTAATACTATATGTAATGCTACTTTTGAAAATCAGGATGCAGTGAGAAAACTTTCAAAAAAAGCGGATGTTATGATTATTATCGGCGGTAAAAATTCTTCAAATACAAAGCAACTCTTTAGTATATCTAAGGATTACTGTCCTCAGAGCTATCATATAGAAGACGAAAATGATTTGAATTTTGAGTGGTTTAGTGATAAATCATTATGTGGCATAAGTGCCGGGGCTTCAACTCCTGATTGGATTATACAAAATGTTGTTAATGCAATTGAAGATAAGTGTTAGTATATAGCTTAAATATTAATACTTTCTGCTCGAAACTTCAAATTTGCTTATAATTAAGAGCAAAATAATCATAACTTAGATATAATCACAACAATTTTTATGTAACAAGAGGATAGATAATGGCGTTCGATAACGAATCATTTGAAGAAGAAAACTTTGCAGAGATGTTTGCTGCAACTGAGAAAGAGCAAGAAACAAGTCGCATTGTAGAGGGTGAGATTGTTGAGATACAAGAGGATGAAAATAGAGCGTTAGTTGGCGTTGGCGAAAAGCTAGAAGGTATTTTAAGTTTAGATGAAATCCGTGAAGATGGTAAACTAACATTTAATACCGGTGATAAAATCAAAGTAATGGTAACAGGATATTATAATGAACGTCCTAAAATATCATATAAAAAAGTTTTAGAACTACAAAAGACTATTGAATTTATTGCTGCTCACAAAGATGAGTATGAGGACCTTGTTATTGAAGGTATTATCACGAAAAAAAATCGTGGCGGCTATGTTATAGAAGCAGATGATGTTGCTTTCTTTATGCCTCGTTCATTAGCGGCTTTTAAAGATACTGACGAAGTTATTGGCCGTAAAATTAAAGCGCAAGTAGTTAAAATTGATGATGCAGAAAACTCTATTGTAGTTTCTCGTCGTAAACTCTTTAATGAAGAAAGAAAAAAGAAAAAAGAGATTATTGACCAGTTGATGGCTGAGGACACAGTTGTTGAAGGTGTTATCAAAAAAATAACTAGTTATGGTATGTTTGTAGATGTTGGCGGTGTTGATGGTTTAGTTCATTACAACGAAATAAGCTACAAAGGACCGGTTAATCCGTCTAAACTTTACAAAGACGGCGATACAGTTATTGTAAAAGCAATCTCTTACGATAAAGATAAAAGACATCTTTCATTATCAATCAAAGCTGTTCTCTCTGATCCATGGGCAGAAGTTGAGAGCGAACTAGATGAAGGTGATACTATCACTGTAACAGTTTCAAATATAGAGGCTTACGGTGTATTTGTTGACCTTGGAAACGACATAGAAGGTTTCTTACATATATCAGAAATCACTTGGGACAAAAATGTTAAAAATCCTAATGATTATTTAACTGTTGGTCAGGAAATTGATGTTGAAGTAATAGAAATAAATTCTAAAACTCATAAACTTCGTGTTTCTCTGAAGAGACTTTTAGCAAAACCTTTTGATGAGTTTTCTAAAAACTACAAAGAGGGTGATGTCGTAACTGGAACAATTACATCTTTAACTGACTTTGGTGCATTTGTTCGTATCGGAAGTG
>MNYP01000017.1 GCA_001873135.1 Helicobacteraceae bacterium CG2_30_36_10 | reverse complement strand
GGGTTTTATGAGTTTTTATATAAAAGAGATAAAGTCTGCCAAAGAAGCTGGAATTGAGAGTGTAAGAGGAGAGATTCTCAGTTTAATAATGGCTGAAAAAAGAGAACAGGTTTTGGGTGATTATTTTGCAAGGCTAAGACTTAATGCAGATATTCAAACTGTAAGAATGCCGGAGTAAATTTTTTGTAAAACTAAAAAAATACGTTCACTAATCCACATGCCATGGCATGTGGAAATCTAAAAGCTTACCCGTTATATTTTTCTAAATACTTTGTGTTAAAGTTGTTGTTGATAAAGTCAGGGTTTTCCATCATTTTTTTGTGAAAGGCGATTGTTGTCTTGATTCCCGTTACGCTGAACTCACTTAAGGCTCTGTGCATTCTAGCAATAGCCTCTTCTCTCGTCTTACCATAAACAATAAGTTTACCAATCATAGAATCATAAATCATAGGAACGATGTAGCCTGCATGAGCGTGTGTGTCCATACGAACATCTTTTCCGCCCGGTGCTATCCACGACGTGATTTTACCCGGACATGGCAAAAATTTAATCGGGTCTTCTGCAGTAATACGGCACTCAATCGAGTGACCTTTCAAGACAATAGTATCTTGGCTAGGGAGCTCTTTGCCCTCGGCTATTTCAATCATCATCTTCACAAGGTCTAAGTCGCTTACCATTTCAGAGACAGTATGCTCCACTTGAAGACGAGTGTTCATCTCCATAAAGTAAAAGTCAAGGTTTGCATCGAGTAAAAACTCAAATGTACCTGCACCCTCGTACTTAATAAACTTTGTTGCGCGAACAGCAGCTTCTAAAAGCCTCTCTCTTACTTCTTGTGTTAAAACTACAGCAGGAGACTCTTCGATAAGCTTTTGATGACGTCTTTGCATAGAACAGTCACGTTCACCGATATGAAGAACATTGCCATGTGCATCTGCCATGATTTGAACTTCGATGTGACGAGGGTCTTTGATGAACTTTTCCATATAAATAGTGCCATCGCCAAAGGCAGTTATAGCCTCGCTCTCAGCGGCTAAAAAAGCATTTTCTAAGTAATTCTCCTCTTCGACCACACGCATACCGCGTCCGCCGCCACCTTGAGCTGCTTTTAAAATGACTGGATAGCCTACGATTTTGGCTCTTGCCTTTGCATCTTTCATATCGTGAATAGCGCCATCACTTCCCGGAACGACAGGAACGCCCGCGGCAATCATTACATCTTTTGCTTTTGATTTGTCACTCATAAGAACCATAACTTCAGGAGTCGGTCCTATGAATTTAATATTGTGGTGTGTACAAATCTCTACAAAGTGCTGGTTTTCGCTCAAAAAGCCGTAGCCCGGGAAAATTGCATCACAGCCACTTATCTCTGCGGCAGAGATAATAGCCGGAATACTCAAGTAACTTTTACTGCTTGGACCATCACCGATACAGATAGCTGCGTCGGCTAATTTTAGGTACTCACTTCCCTTGTCGGCGGTGGAGTAAACAGCAACAGCCTCTTTGCCCATCTCTTTAATAGTTCTAATTGCACGAAGAGCAATCTCTCCACGGTTAGCAACTAAAATTCTTTTTATTTCTGCCATATGACTATATCTTTTCTACTAAAAACAGAGGCATGTCATATTCAACCGCTTGACCGTTAGTAGCTAATACTTCAAGAATTTTACAATCAAAATCAGCTTCAAGTTCATTCATTATTTTCATAGCTTCTAAGATAGCAACAACTTGCCCTTTTCTAACTATGTCACCCTTTTTTACAAATTCTGGAGAGTCTGGAGATGGAGAAGAGTAGTATGTGCCTACCATTGGTGAAAGAATAGCATCCCCAGTAATTTCTGCTGCAGGAGCTATAGGAGCTGCAGGAGCTGGTGCAATCGGGGCAACTGCCGGTGCAGTTTGTGCAACCGGTGCTGCTACTAAGCAGGTAGCTTTTTCCAGTTCAATAGAAAAATTTTCTTTTCTTATTTTTAGATGCGAAAGACCGCTTTCGTCAAAGTCGCGCATTAGTGCTTTAATCTGTTTTGTATCCATAGGTAAGACTCCAAAATATGTATAATTTTGCGATATAATACCATAACTATAATTAAAACTTAGATAAAAAAAAGAGGAAGAAGTATGATATTTACACTATGTAATTTTAGAGCATGCACTCTTCAATAAAATGTTAAGTGACGCCAATTTTATAAAGATTGCTACAGAACTTGCAACTGCCTCAAAGTGCGTCTCCAAGCAGGTCGGTGCCGTAATTGTTAAAAATGGAAGAATTCTCAGCACGGGTTATAACGGTACGCCGGCAGGTTTTGTAAACTGTTGTGATTATTGGAATAATAAGTACACAAACGAACACCATGAGTGGTCTAAAACATACGAAATTCATGCTGAAATGAATGCAATAATCTGGGCTGCAAGAGAGGGTATCTCTATTAATGGAGCTAGCATCTATGTAACTCTGGAACCTTGCAGTGAATGCAGCAAAAATTTAATAGCAAGCGGTATAAAAAGAATCGTCTACGCTAAGCCGTACGAGCACACACATTCGGACACAATCTCAAAGTTTCTTCAAGACAACGGCGTGAGCATTGAGCAACTTGGTATTTAAAACTGCTGAATGAATTTTAATTTAAAAGGAAAAACTCCATCAGAGATACTGACGTGGTTTGAAAATAGTGTTATTGATGATGGTGAGATTGTTTCGCTTGAAGTTTTAGAGTCCGATGTTGAAACCATCGGATACAAAGCTTTGGTAGATTTGGCACAACTCTTTTTTATGAAAATGCTCACACCGTTAAAAAAAGAAGAGGATACTCTACTTTTGAGATTTCGTAAGTTAAACAAGAACGCTTCCTTTCATAAAAGCCAAAACTCCAGTGAAAAGTATGGAGTAGAGAGCGAGTTTTTTACCATTGACAAAACCGCACAGTTGAGTTTTTTATACCATTACAAAAAAGCACTTTCCTTTATAAATATACAGAGTCGAAAAAGAGTTCTAAATCTGGGCATTAACAAAGGTGATGAGTTTAAAGTAATACAAGAGATGCTCACAGAAGAAGAGTTTAACGAAAAAGAGTTCGTAGGCATAGACTATTCGGCATCTGCGATAGAGTATGCAAAAAAAACATTTCCACATGCCAACACAGAGTTTATATGTCACGATATTAATAAGCTTCAAGAGTTGGCATGTGGAAAGTTTGAGCTTCTCATCTCCATAGGAACACTCCAAAGCTCAAACATAAACTTTAACGAAACATTTATGTCTTTGTACCAAAACCATCTCGAAAAAGGCGGGGCAATAATACTTGGCTTTCCAAATTGCCGTTGGATTGACGGCGAGATGATTTACGGGGCAAAAGCTCCGAATTATGCTTTTTCAGAGATGAGTCTGGTTTTAAAAGATATACATTTTTGCAAAAAATACTTGCAGCAAAAGAAGTATAGAGTTGTGATTACCGGCAAAGATTATCTGTTTTTAAGTGCCAGAAAAATAGCTTAATTATTTATCTTCTACTACTCAACCCCTTGACATTTTTATTACTTATTAGATATTATTTATTGTTTATATTTATTTCTAAACTAAAAGGTCTAGAATATGAAACATTTGCTTTTATTATTGTATTTGTCACTGTTGCCGCTTTTTGCAACACCTTCTATAGTTTTAGAGCTAGAGATGAAAGGTGCAATCGGTCCGGCTGGTAGTGATTACCTTAAAAATGCTATAGCAAATGCTCAAAACCAAAATGCAGTAATGGTTCTTATAAAACTCGATACGCCCGGCGGTCTTTTAGAGTCTACGCGGGAGATGGTTCAAGATATTGCAAACAGTCCTCTTCCTGTCATTGTATATGTCTCTCCAAAGGGTGCTCGTGCTGCGAGTGCCGGGACATATTTACTGTATGCTTCGCATATAGCGGCTATGGCACCAGGAACCAATCTTGGTGCAGCCACTCCTGTCCCTTTAATGCCGGTCTCTAAAGCAGTGGATTCAAATAACACCTCGACTCTTGAAAAAAAAGTTCTCAATGACGCAATGGCTTATATAAAAAGTTTAGCCCAACTCAACGATAGAAATATCTCTTGGGGATTAGATGCAGTCGAGAAGGCAAAAAGTATTTCGGCCAAAGATGCTCTTAGCTTTAAGGTAATAGATTTTATAGCAGATGGCACTGATGAACTTTTAAAAAAACTCGATGGCAGAGTTGTAAAAGTCGCAGGAGAGAGTGTGACTCTACAAACAAAAGATGCCGTGATTGTTCATTATGAAGCAGATTACAAAACAAAGTTTTTGGCAGTGATTACAAATCCAAATATTGCATATTTACTTATGTTAACTGCACTATATGGCATATTATTGGAGTTTATGAGCCCGGGTGCTATTTTCCCCGGTGTCATTGGGGCAATTTCGGGAGTAACTGCATTGTATGCACTCAATATAATCCCTTTTAATTATGCAGGATTATTCCTAATTCTCTTAGGTATTAGTTTTATGATAACAGAAGTTTTTGTTGCCGGATTTGGTATTTTAGGAGTTGGCGGAGTTATCTCTTTTGCCTTTGGTTCTGTTTTACTCTTTGATGCGCAGACGCTTGGAAACAGTGTATCCATTCCGATTGTTATAGCTTTTAGTATAGTAAGCCTCTTCTTTTTTATACTTATTGTGCGTTTATTTTTAGAGTCACAATCTGCGAAGATAGTGACAGGTAGTGAAGAGATGGTCGGCTCATCGGCGGAGGTTGTTGCCGTGCATAAAAAGGACTATCATGTTTTGTGTCACGGGGAGAGATGGGCGGTAGCCAGTGAGAGTGATTTAAAAATCGGGCAGAGTGTTGAGGTTGTTGATCTAGCGGGTCTTGTATTAAAAGTTAAGCCAATCAAGGAGTAAGTGATGTTTATAGATTTACCGAAGACAGGAATATATTTAGTTTTTTTTATCGTCGCCATTTTGGCAGCTTCTATCCGTATTTTACGGGAATATGAGCGGGGAGTGGTTTTTACGCTTGGGCGTTTTACCGGCATTAAAGGACCGGGGCTTATTATATTGGTTCCGTTTGTTCAGCAGATGGTTCGGGTTGACCTGCGTATTATTGTCCTCGATGTTCCAACTCAAGATGTTATCTCTCACGATAATGTTTCGGTTCATGTCAATGCCGTGGTTTATTTTCGTGTGATTGACCCTCAAAAAGCCATCATTCAAGTAGAAGATTTTCACAGCGCCACGAGCCAGCTTGCACAAACGACACTGCGTTCGGTTCTCGGCGGTCATGAGTTGGATGAGATGCTTGCAGAGAGAGAACGACTCAACTCAGATATTCAAGAGATTTTAGACAAACGCACAGATGCTTGGGGCATTAAAATCTCAAATGTAGAGATAAAACATATAGACCTCGATGAGAGTATGGTTCGTGCCATCGCCAAACAAGCAGAAGCAGAACGTGAACGCCGTGCAAAGGTTATAAACGCCAAAGGAGAGCTTGAAGCGAGTGCAAACATACTCGAAGCCGCACAAAAGCTAAGTCAAAATGAGCTGGGAATACAGCTTCGTTATCTTCAGACTATGAGTGATGTTGCAGGCGACAAAACAAGCACTCTGGTTTTTCCTTTTCCTATAGAGATGGCAAACTTTTTTAAGCTGGCTCAGAAAAAAGAGTAAATAAAAATGAAATTAAAACAAGCCTGAAAAATAGTATGTAAAAACAAATACTATTAGTATTGTATTTTTATAATTTGTATGATATACTAATAGTATCTGAAAATAAATACCAAAAAGGATGCTTATGATTTCCCCGTTTCCTTACGACAGACTTCCAACTTCGAGTGAATTTTTTGGCAGAGTTACAGAGCTTGAAAAGCTTGCAACTATTGCACAAAACTCAAATAACCTTCTTATCCACTCTAAAAGAAGAATGGGGAAAAGTTCACTCATCAAAACTTTTTTTGAAAAAAACAGCGATACCTATTTGTGTATTTATGTGGATATTTTCGACGTAGTATCCAAAGAAGATTTTGCAAAACAGCTTTTAAAAGCGCTCTCAAATGCAGGAAAGTTTGACCTAAAAACAGCCATTAAAAATCTCACATCACTGTTTAAAAGAGTAAGAGTTGAGCCGACGATTGACCAAAATACATTTGAATACTCTATCAAACCAATCGTAGCAACGCTCACATTTGAGGAGATGATGGAGGACTTTTTCAACTCTTTACATGAGCTCTCAAAAACAAATAAAATCATACTAGCCATTGATGAATTTCAGCAAATCGCAAATATCACAGATGTCAAACTCGATGCGATGATGCGAAAACATATACAAGAAAGAGAGAATATCTCCTATGTGTTTTTAGGTTCAAAACGCCACCTTCTTACTTCACTCTTTGAGTACAAGTCGCCGCTTTATGAGCTTGCAACACATTATGAACTCAAACCATTGGAGTTGGAGGCGATTTGTGAGTATGCAAAAAAATACTTGGACATTTCACTTCCCATGTGTGAGTATATCTACCAAATAAGCGATGGAGAGACAAAGATGATACAGCAAATTTTGCATCTTCTTTACATTCAAAAAGAGAAAACTATTTCAAAAGAGCAGATAGACATCGTTACAAAAGAGATAATAAACTCAAAAGATTCAAGCTATAAACTTCTCTTTGACACTCTTGGAAACAACCAAAAAACCGCCCTTAAAATCGTAGGAAAATACAAAAGCGGCGTATTTGCCTCGGCAATTTTGACAGAGCACAACATCAAAAAACAAACACTTCAATCTTCCATCGATACACTTTTGAAAAAAGAGCTCATTGATAAAGAAGACGAGAGATACTTCATCCCCGATAGAACTTTTGAGCTTTGGGTTGAGGGGTTGTAACATGGATAAAATCAAAAAAAATACACTTGTCTCAATGAGCATAAAGTTAGAAGATGAAGAGGGCAACATAGTTGATGAAAATGATGAGATAATGTACCTTCACGGCGGTTACAATCAAATATTTCAAAAACTAGAAGATGCACTTGAGGGGAAAAAGTGAAATATGCAAACTCCTCTTACTTTAAAAGAATTAAATAAACCATCAACCTCTAAAGAACTTAGAAAATATCGGAAGAGTCGGAATGGAGTTTTTGGTGGACGCTAATAGAGTGCATTGATTGGCATGTGGAAATAGAAAAAAGTTACATGACAAATAGCCATAAATTTCACAGCTCTTTATTTTTCTTGCTAGTATGTTTGTAATTATTTTATTTTTTGGAGTGCATGAATGAGAGACAAGGGAAAAGACAATGAAGAAATTCGGAAATTCCGAATTTGCTAAAAAACCAACGAACTATTACAACCTTGATATTATTATTTCTGTTGGCTACAGAGTAAAATCTTTACAAGGTACAAAGTTTAGACAGTGGGTGACGGCTAGGCTCAAAGAGTACATTGTAAAAGGTTTTACCATGAACGATGACTTCTCAGTAATGCCGGTAACGGAAACTATTTTAAAGAGTATTTAGCCTATAAAGAAAAAACTAAAAATGAACTCTCAAAAGTTGAAGAGGATTTTATAAAACAAATTGACTTTACTGCCAGCATTTGCACATGCCGATTAAACTACACAAATTTATCAATTAATAAACAAAAGCATGACTACTTAGATGTATAATTTCTCTTAAATTTAAGGGGCGCTATCTCTGATGCAAAATACGAAAAATACGAATAAATACTTTATATGGATGATAATTGCAATGCTGTTGTGGGGGTTCTCATGGACAGCCGGAAAAATTGCGGCTGAGCATTCAAATGCGGAAGTCGCCGCTTTTTGGCGTTATGCCATCTCTTTTATAAGCATCATTCCTATTGTCTGGTATATGAAAATACCGCTTAAAACAGATAGAGTAGGGTTTTTATATATGCTCGCAGCCGGAGCATTGACATCACTTTTTAACTATCTTTTCTTTGCAGGTCTCTCACACGGAGAAGCGGGCTACGGCGGGACTATGGTTACCTCTCTTGCTCCCATTCTTACATATATGCTCTCTATGGCAATCTTTGGTACAAAGGTTTCAACCACGCAGATAGTGGCACTTTGTCTTGGAATTTTAGGTGCGCTTATCTTACTTCGTGTCCCGTTTGAAGGGTTTGCATTTTTAAATATGCAGAGTTCTTATTTTCTCGGATGTGCCTTAGTATGGTCGCTTGTGACGATTATTTCTCAAAAAGCTGCAAAAAGAACAAACCTGATGTTTTATACTTTTGTCGTTTTTGGCATCACCGCTTTGATCAATATGCTTTTTGCATTGGCGCATCATCCCTTTGATTTTGCCTCTTATGACAATACTTTCTGGTTTACAATTATCTTTATCGGTGTGCTTCCGGGAACCTTCAGCACGGCGCTGTATTTTATTTCAGCAGGAAAGATTGGGGCGCACAGAACGGGAGTATTTATGTTTATAGTTCCGGTAGGTGCTATTGCTTCAAGCTGGTTAGTATTTGGTGAAAAGCTGGCATTTTCAACGATAATGGGATGTATCTTGGCATTTGTAGCCGTAATGTTGTTCAATATGAAAAAATCTTCAAAAGTTTTATAAAATGAGCTCTTTTTCGAAGCTGGATTTACTAGATAACTATCGACACAGATAAAAAAGCAAAAGAATATTTAGAAAATATTTTCATCAATAACTAAAAGCCGTTAAAGCTGTTGTAAGAGCTATCGTAAATAACCATATAGGCTATCTCATCCCCTGCCATAGAGTCATTGCAAAAAGCGGAGCGATGAGAGCACTCTTTTCTGCCAATAAGCATATTTACTACATTATTATTTTGTATCATTCCTAGCAACATCAGGTGTTAAAACAGATAAAAATAATTTAATTAAGGAGCTCTCTCTGATGAAAACCGTGACGGAACAGATGTGATGCATGAGATATTCACCTCAATTATCTCAATTACAATCGGACTTGCCATTTACGATTTGGCAAAAACTATTATAGAAAATGATATTCTTTTTAAGAAATTTAATGACGGTAACGATTTTCAGAGTAAAACTCTCAGCAAGTTTCTTACATCCATCATCATTGCTCTGTCCATAGAGTCTCTGATGGTAGTATTTAAAATTGTTTTGGATGACTATAGTAAACTTATTAATGCTTTTTATTTGGTCTTGGGAGTAACCTTGCTTATAATCGGGACAGGTGCGTATAACTGGCTTTCTGAGCAGAAAAACAGAAGCGGTATATAGAAATTTACGGGTAGAAAATATAATTTAAATATTTGCACATGCCAATAAAGCTACAATATAAAACAGTGTTTTAAAAAGGGTGTTTATTGGCAGAAAATAAAATATTTCAAATCTATGAGACTCTCCTCAGCTCTTATGGAGCACAAGGATGGTGGCCGTTTATAGAGGGCGGCTACCATCCAAATATATACGACTATCCAAAAAATGAGGCGCAGATTTTCGAGGTTTGTCTGGGTGTCATTCTTACTCAAAATACCACTTTTACTTCAGTTGTAAAATCACTTACTAACTTAAAGAAAATGAACTCTCTAAATTTAAAAGCTATTAAGAATATGCCTCTTGATGAGCTAAAAAGTGCCATAAAACCGTCCGGATATTTCAATCAAAAAGCGACCTATATTTTAGAGTTTATAGAATTTTTTGAAAGCTTACAAGGGAGAGTTCCAAGCCGAAGCGAACTCTTGCATGTAAAAGGTATAGGTCATGAAAGTGCCGACTCTATACTTCTTTATGCATATAATCAGGCTGAGTTTGTTGTAGATGCCTACACGAAAAGAGTACTTATTCATGCGGGGATTGTTGATGAAAAAGCAAGCTACCACGAAATCAAAAAGTTTATAGAAGAAGCGATACAAAAAGAGATAAACGGTATTCAAGAGTCGGTGATTCTCTATCAGGAGTTTCACGCGCTTATAGTTGCACATGCCAAACTCTTTTACTCCAAAAAGCCTTACGGTGTCGGTTGTTTTTTAGCTAATAAAATAGTATAAAACCGCGCTTGTACCAAAAGAGAAAACAATCCCATAGCCGACAATGGCAGAACTGAGCCTTGGTGCGAGTCCAGCCATGGACGCAATGGCTCCGGCGGTTATCATCGGTGCCATTCCCGACTCGAGGATGGAGACTTTTGCAGCCATGTTGTCCCAGCTAAAGGCTGCACAGATAAGCATGGCGATGATAGGAGCGATGATGAGCTTGATGCCAAGGGCAACTCCAAAGGGTTTTAACTCCTCTTTTGGCAGAAAAAGTTCCGAGCTGGTCGAACATCATCAAGTACGCCAAAGAATCATCACCCAAATATGCCGTAATCATAGGAATACCCACAAAAGAGCTGTTTGTTAAAACGCTCACAAGCATCAAAGAACCTTCAACTTGGCGCGAAAAATGCAGAAGCCTTGAGAAGAGAAGTACTAAGACCACTGAGCCTATCATAACACCCCAAGCAACAAAAAGGGGGAACAAACATCTCATAAGAAAAGGAAAGTTTTGGAATCTCAAGTAAAATAAGCGCAGGAAGAGAGATATAAATGACAAACTTGTTAAGCGCCAAGGGCATATCATCAGGAAAAATTTTAAATTTCTGAAGAACAAATCCGAGTAAAAATGTAAATGCTATAAGAAAAAAATTGTCCATAGAGACCTTGTTTGGCTATAAAATTGAGGCATTTTACCTAAAGAGATTTAAGAAATATTTGGATTAGCTTAGAGCATCCACTTCTTAAGCCAGACGCTCAATACATAAAGCCCCCAAACATGCTGTTTGAAGCTTCCTCTTGATGCAGTGGCGATGTACTCTTGCAGCTCTTTTTCTTTGAACATACCCGTTTGTTTATTTACCTCTTTTATAAGCTCTATCTGTTTGGAGTTTATGAGGTACTCCATATAGGGGTTTGAGAAACCTTTTTTCTTGCGTTTGAGTATTTTCTCATCGAGTTTATCTTTCATAATCTCTTTTAAAAGTGATTTTGTAACGCCCTCTTCGTAACGTAATTTCGGGGCTATGCTAAAGATTGTACATGCCAGCTTATGGTCTAAAAACGGGGTGCGTGATTCTATGGAGTGTGCCATACTAACACGGTCTAGTTTGGTTAAAAAGTGTTCGGCTTGAAAAAGGTTTAAATCAATATAGCTGTACCAAATGCTCTCATCTTTGTGCGCCGAAGCCTCGTAAATATCGCGGTAGGGTTTGAGGTATTGGAGTGACTCGTTGTCTTTTACATTACGACGCATGAGCCTATTTTTTTGCAGGTCGGTAAACTTATCGCCTGAGGTGCGAAAGAGAAGCGTATCGTCAAAAATGCGCTTGTACCACTCCCACTCACGGTTCATAGAAAAGTTTGCGCGGAAGTACTTCTTAAGCCAATTCTTGTGAGCAAGGCTCGAAGCTTTTTCTATGTCGAGATACTCAAAATATTGTCTGTAACCCAAAAAGAGTTCGTCGCTTCCTTCCCCGCTAAAAACCACTTTGTAACCGTCTTTTTTAATACGCTCAAAAAGCAGGTAAAGCGGCACTGCGGCAGGGTCATTGAGCGGTTCATCAAGCGTGTCGAGAACATTTCCACATGCCGACATAAAATCATCTTGGTTTATCTCAACTTGCGTGTTTTGAACTCCTAAAAACTCTGCACTTTGTCTCGCATTTTCACGCTCATCGTACTTTGCAAACTCTTTATACCCTAAAGTATAGGTGTGAAGATTGACCCCTTTTTGCGTGGCGTAGTAGTTGAGCGTTGCACTGTCTATGCCGCCTGAGAGCAGCGAAGCCATCGGCACATCTGCGTCAAGACGTATATTTATAGACTCTTCAAGCAAGCCCTCAAGCAAACTCAAGGCTTCATCTCTGTCGGTTATGATGTTTGGTTTAGTGTCGAGCAAATCAAAATATCTTCTTATTTGCACATGCCGAGATTCGTAGACTAAGTACTCGCCTGCCGCCAACTTATGTATACCTTTAAAAAAAGTATGCGGCGGAGTCGGGGCTAAAAATGAGAGGTAACTCATAAGTGCATCGTCGTTTAACTCATGTTTTTTCAAAAAGGGAGTGAGTCCTTTTATCTCGGAGCTAAATAGAAAAGTGTTGTTTTGCTGCATATAAAAAAGCGGTTTTTTGCCGAGTCTGTCACGAAAGAGATAGAGCGTTTGATTGTCAAGCAGGGCGATGGCAAACATGCCGCGCAGATGGTTTACAAAATGTACGCCCCATTTGAGGTAAGCGGCTATGATAACTTCGCCATCGCTTTGGGTTTTAAACTCAAATCCACATGCCAACTCGTTTTTTAACTCTTTAAAGTTGTAAATCTCACCGTTAAAAGAGAGAAGAATTTTTTCATGTTGCATCGGTTGATGTGAACGTTCGTTCACATCTAATATGCTGAGTCTTTGGTGAGCGAAAAAGAGGTTTTTAGTTTGGATTATACCGCAGTAGTCGGGTCCTCTGTGGGAGAGTTTTGAGAGAGCCGATTTTGCTATTGCCTCGTCGTAATCGCCAAGTATGCCAAAAATAGCGCACATTATCTGAAAAATCCTACCGTAATATCGCTCTCTAAATAGCCACTTCTGAGTTGCACATGCCCAACCTGTAACTCTTTTGCAATTTTTTCTATCTGGGATGTGCAAAGGTAATTGTAGGTCTCACTCTCTTTGTTGCCGTGGAGTATGTTAAAGACAAAACCACTTCCACATGCCAAGTAACAGTTGCGAATAAACTGATAGGTCTCAAAGCTTTTGAGGACATTCATGGCTCCGCTGCAAACATAGTAGTCGCCAAGGGGGAGTTCCTCTTTGCAGATATCTGCAATAATGATTTTACAGCCTGTTTTTTTTGATGCTATGGAGTACATATCAACCAAAGAGTCTATGCCGATGTACTTTTTAGGAGTTTTTTTCTTTTTTTTCATATACGTGTAAAGGTCGCCAAAACCACACCCCGCATCTACAATAGTTAAAGAAGTTAACTCTTTAGGCAGCATCTCAAGGAGAACATCAAAGCGAATTTCTTGATTTTTTTTAGAGTGCCAGTTAACACCTTTGGCGGTAGTGCCATGCTTTTGTATAGCCGATATGTAAAACTGTTTACTATCAATACGCGGCATAACTCTCCTTTTTAAAACTGTATTATAGAGGATTGTAGAAGTGTTTTAGCTTGAGAAAGAAATTTTTGCATCTCATCGGCAGGGATCGGGCGAGAGTAAAAATAGCCTTGAATACTTGTGCAGCCGTTTTGCACGAGAAACTCTTTTTGCTCTTTCGTCTCAACTCCCTCAGCGATGATGCTAAGATTTAAGTTGCGTGCAAGGGCAATAATGGACTTTGTAAGTGCAGCATCTTTTTTGTCCTCAGGCAAACCGTGTATGAAAGATTGGTCGATTTTAAGCTTATTTATAGGGAGCTTTTTTAGGTAAGAAAGCGAAGAGTAGCCTGTTCCAAAGTCATCTACTGCAAGTTTTACCCCCAGTTCACTTATACCTTTGAGAATTTCTATCGCCTTAGTAGGGTTTGTCATAATCTGACCCTCTGTCACTTCAAGTTCTATATGCTCCACACAGCAGTGCGTCTCTTTGATAAGGGCTTCAAGCATTGGAAGAAAATCTTTTTGCTGGAGCTGTTTTACCGTAAGATTCATCGCTAAAACACCGGGATTCAGCCCCTCTTTATGCCACTTTGCATGTTGTGTCATGGCACTCTTCATCACAAATCTGTCGAGTTCTATAAGCAAACCGGTAGTTTCTGCTATGGGGAGAAATTTTGAGGGGGAGAGTAAACCCATAGAAGGGCTTTGCCATCTCACAAGCGCTTCCATGCCGCTAAGAGAGCCGTTAGTGCCGTCTATCTGCGGTTGATAGTAGACGACAAACTCTTTATTTTTGAGTCCGCCTCGCAATTTTGTCTCCATCTCAACCCGCTCAAATGCCTGCTCAGTCATCTCTGCACTGTAATACTGGAAGTTGTTTCTCCCCTCGTCTTTAGCCTTGTACATCGCCGCATCTGCGTATTTGAGAAGGTCTTGAGGCGTGTCTCCATTTTCAGGGTAGAGACTGATGCCGATACTGCAGCCTATGTAAACCTCTATATTATTAAGCATGATGGGTTCTGTGAGAGCTAATAAAATCTTTTGCGCCAAAATGGAGGCATCTTGAACATCTTTTAAACCCTCCATAATTATAGTGAACTCGTCTCCGCCTAGACGCGCTAAAGTGTCCTCTTTTCGAATGATTTCATTTAGCCGGAGTGTTACGCTTTTTAAAACCTTGTCTCCTGCCTTGTGTCCAAGGGAGTCGTTAATCTCTTTAAAATGGTCAAGGTCGATAAACAGCAGTGCCATTTTTGTTTCATTTCGCTTAGAAAATGCTATGCTTTTCTCAAGTCTCTCATCAAAAAGAACACGGTTTGCGAGTCCTGTGAGTGCATCGTGGCTGGCTTGAAAATGCAGGGAGCTTTTTTGTTTACGCAACTCATCTTGTGCTTTAATGTGTGCCGTGATGTCTCTCGCAGACTCTATAATGCCGACACAAACTCCATTGGTATCAAATAAAGGCGAGGAGGAGAGTTCTACAAAATGGCTTGTAGTCCCTTCGCCGTGATCATGCAAAACAGTGATATTTTTCTTTAGCCGCATAACCTCTTTAAGTGGACAGAGGTGCTCTACTCCATCGCAGGGGGTAGTGCGGTGATGAGAAATTTCATAGCATTTAGGGTGAGCGGGGTCCGCTACCATATCCATATTTTTAGCGATTTTACGCGTGGCATTGTTCATAAGTTCTACGGTGTAGTCCTCTCTTATAACCATAATCGGGTCGCTGATTCCGTTGATGATGGACTGCAGATACTTATGGTGTTCATTGAGTGTGGCACTAGAATTTTTTATGGAGCCTATCATTGTGTTCATAGTATTTGAGAGTATAGAAATTTCAAGTGCACCCTCATCCGGAATGGCTTGAGTAGGGATTCCGTTTTCATCGCTGAGACTTATAGCGCGGACAATATTTGAGAGCGGTTTAAGTATGAAAAACCGTATGCTTGTAAAAAGAGCAAGAGCCAGTAAGAGCGAGATGATAATGGTGTTTATAACGGTATGAATGATTGTGAGATTAAGTTCTTCATTTATGGAGTCGTTTGTGGTATAGATGGCAATTTTTCCGAGTTTTTTACCTTGGACGTTTTGTATGTCGTAATGCTCAGAGTAGTAAGTCTCTTGGAGCTGTTTGTTTTGCAGAGTGTCTTGTTCGTCGTAATCGAGTATATTTAACTTTTCATCTCTGATTTTCCCGCTGATATAAGAGGTTTCACCGAGAATTTCCCCCATGTTATAATCTTCTACGATAATGGCAAAAATATCCCTGTTTTGTATCTCATTACGTATAAGATTTTCATACTCGTTGACGGAGTAGGATGCCATTAAAGTTGCAATATTTTTTTGCAGAGATTCTGCGGTAAGTTTGGAGTTGTTTTTCATCTCATGGACTATTTTGTTTTTTAGGACAAGATAGTCATACGTTGCGTGGAAGGAAGTAATGATACCAACGGCCGTGCCAATAATGATACCAAGAGTTACATAGAGTGATTTTTTTTTACTGTTATTTTTTAAAAATTTCATTCGTATTTTACTTTTTTATCTTTTCTATACCGAGAACATTTTTTTTGATTATTGGAAGCATTTGTTCTATATTTTCTGCACTAATCGCCAAAATAGGGAGCTGAATATTTTTCTCAAGCGCTTCTCCTCTTAGATGTTTATCCATCGCTAAAACTGCTTCTTGACCCATCAAATAGGGTTGTTGCATGGCTGAGGCGACTACAACACCGCTAGGAATAAGCTCTAAAAATTCAGGCTCTGCATCAAAGGTTAAGAGCAGAATTTCACCCTTTTTGCCGGCATGTGCAATAGCTCGCAGGGCTCCTTTGTATCTGTCTGAACCTTGAAGCCAAATGGCACGAAGGTCGGGGTAGGCTTCTATCATCTCTTTTGAAAAGGTATACGTCTCCTCTTCACTCCAAGTTGATTGTTGTTTTATATCTGCACCTTTAATATTCGCTTCATCCATAGCCTGCATAAAACCTGCCGTTCTGGCTTGGCCGTTAAGTCTTTTTTGAGGGATGGCAATAATGCCCACTCTTCCATCGTTGAAGCCGAGTTCTATAAGTTTTTTTGCAAGAATTTTGCCGAGCTTATAGGCTCCTTCTTTGTTGTTTGAAGAGATGTAAGAGACATATTCGTCCCCTTCTGAGCCGATGTCGGAGATAACAACGGGGATATTTTTCTTTTTTGCCAGCTTTAAAATAGTCGCACATGCCGAGGAGGTCGTAGGTGAGATAATAACTCCCGCAACCCTTTCTTTGAGTGCTTTGGCGACAGACTGGAGCTCTGTTTTGGCGTCATTGTGTGAGATGTAAACTTCAAGCGCATAGCCTAAAGAGTCCGCCTTGTTTTGAACCCCTCTTGCCATAATCTCCCAAAACTCAATTCTGGTATCCGGAACAATATAAACTAACTCTTTTTCTATTGTTTGTATCTCTGCAGCATACAGCGAAGTAAAAAAGCAAAGAAGGGTAATGCCAAATAGAGGTTTTAAAATGTTCATCTGCTCTGCCTTCAAGTTTTTAATCGCGTGTCCTACATTCTATAAACAAATTGCTTAAGAATACTTGTTTTTTAAAAAGATAAATCTTTATACTTAATATGTTACTATTATTTCTTTATTATTTTAGATTAAAATCAAGAAGTATGTATGAATGTATTTAAAAAAAGTTTTTTTGTTTTTTTGTGGAGTGCTTGTTCGCTTGTTGCTGAGATGCAAGGCGGTGTTAAAGTCATCGCCTTTGCTCAGGATACGATGGCAAACGACTTTAGAAAAGCGCAGGTGTATGAAGTGCGTGATGAAATTGCAAAACATGCAAATTTGAAGTTTGTATATTCAGATGCAAAAGGGCAGACCTCTTTGCTGATTCATCAGATAGAAAAATTTATAATTATGAAAGTTGACTTGATTATTCTTGGAACAAACGATGAAGAAGCCGTTGTTCCTGTAGTATCAAAAGCGTACAAAAGCGGCATTCCCGTTATCGTGCTTGACCGTGGAATCAACGGAAGCGATTTTACGACCTTTATCAACTCTGAGAACATAAAAATAGGCTCTATAGGTGCAGAGTATATTGCACAAAAACTCGGGGGAAAAGGCAAAGTACTTCTGTTTGAAGGCTTACAAAAAGCAGATGTGACAAAGCTGAGAAGCAAAGGTTTTATGGATGCAATATCGCAATATAAAGAGATAAAAGTCACAAAAAGAACGGGCAATTATCTTCGCAGAGATGCTATTATAGAGATGGAGAAACTTCTTGAAGAGGGTGCGTCTTTTGATGCTGTTTTTGCCCAGAGTGACAGTATGATAAGCGGTGTCCGCTCAGCACTAGAGCGTTATAAAATAGACCCGGCCTCTCTTATAACGATAGGATGCGACTATACAAGCGAAGCCAAAGAGGCTATAATAAACGCCAAGCAAACCGGTTCCGTACTTTTTCCTCTTGGAGGCACAAAGTCGGTTGAAGTTGCACTGAAAATATTTGCAAAAGAAGATGTCCCTAAACATATTTTTATACCGGTAAAGCTAGTTACGAAAGAAAACGCAGAGGATGTAAAACCAATTTTTTAATATGAATGAATTTTATAAAAGTTTTAAGCTGACAAATAAGTTAGCCTCCATCGTTATGGTTGTTATTTTAACCTCATTTGGTGTTCTTGGTTTTTATTTTGACTCTTTTCTCAAAGAGAATGACTTTGAAAATACCAAAAAAAGAATGCTCCATGCCTATAGTCGTATGGCGCAAAATCTTATAAAAACAGAGCAGGAACTAAAACAGGGGATATCCTTCATAAAAGATGATGAGCGTCTTTTAGCCTCTGTGGAGTTGATAAACAATTATCAAGATAAACAAAATTACAATACTGCTCTTTTAGACGAAGAGAAAAAAATTATTGCAGAGGCTTTGTTAGAGAGAGTAAAACTCTCACTCAACAACGATATAGCACTTTATGATAAGAATGAAGAGCTTATTGCCTATGTTGCAAAAGAAAATGAGAAATATTGCCAACATTTTATATCGTACGAAAATTCTCAAAAAGTCATCTACTGCAAATATGAAAATGAAGCCTTGTATTCAAAAGAGAGCTGTAAAGAGTATCCTCTTATAGCTCAAACACATCAATCGTACTACAGTGATGAAGAGGCTATAAAGCAAGCGATTATAACCTATCATGTATATGAAGAAGAGCTCTATATTAAATCTCATCAAAGTATTTTCTCAGATATACATGATGAAATTGTCGCGCATATAGAGCTCTCTAGCTTAGAGGGCAGAGATTATTTCAGTGCACTCTCGGAGCGTTTGTCTGTACAAATAACTTTAAGTACAGATAAGAAATACTCTCAAAATGCCAATAAACTACTAGATATTGCTTCGCACGATAAATTAGTTGTAACTCAGACAGACAAAGAGTACTTAGCAGTTATGAGTCTTACTACCATAAATAACATGGTATATTTTGTCCTAAGCTTAGATAAAAGCACTCTCTCTACTAAACTAGCCCAAAACACAATAGAGCTGTTTTTCATACTCTTTGTTGTGAGCATTTTCTTTCTTGTTCTGGTTCGCTTTATACTTCGCAGGGGTTTAGCGCAGCCTCTAGAAACCCTTATGCAACAGATTGATAAAATAGAGCAGAGAGATTATTCACAAACTGCGCAGTTAAAGAGCGGTGATGAACTCGAAGTCATTTCAAAAAATATCAATAATTTAGCAGCTACAATCAGACGACGTGAATCAGCTTTACAAAAATCGCAAGATAATTTGGAGTATATCTCCAACCACGACTCTCTGACAAACTTGCCAAACCGCCGTTTATTTACCAATATTCTTGAGCATGCTATTAGTGTGGCTAGTCGTAATAAAACAAAATTAGCAATAATATTTCTTGATTTAGATGATTTTAAAGAGGTTAATGACTCTTTGGGACATGATATAGGCGATGAACTTCTACGTGAAGTTGCCAAGCGCTTAGGCTCAAATTTACGAAGTGTAGATACATTTGCAAGAATCGGCGGTGATGAGTTTTATATCTTGGTTGAAAATATGAAGCAGATATCTGAAGTTGAAAATATACTCCAAAAAGTATTAAATGATTTTGTTAATCCATTTTTATGTGATGACCACACTATTCACACCAGTGCAAGCATAGGCATCTCCATTTATCCGGACAATGGAGAGGATAGTGTCAGTTTAATAAAAAATGCAGATTTAGCCATGTACCAATCTAAAAAAAGCGGACGAAATAATTTCAGTTTTTTCACCCAAGAGTTGTCGACTGTTTTACGTGAACGCATGCGATGGATTGAGGCTATGAAAAACGCCGTTCACACCTGTGATGAATTTATTTTATTATATCAACCCAAAATCTCCTCTATAAGCTCAAAAATCGTTGCAGTTGAAGCGTTGGTTCGCTGGAACAGTTCAACGCTTGGCTTTGTAAGACCCGATCAGTTTATTAAATTGGCTGAAGAGACAAACTTAATCGTGCCTTTAGGGAAGTGGATACTTAACAAAGCCTGCAGT
>MNYP01000124.1 GCA_001873135.1 Helicobacteraceae bacterium CG2_30_36_10 | reverse complement strand
AAAATCGCATTCTCAACTTTAAATAAAGAAAAACTAAAGAAAAAAGCTAAGTTAGCAAAAGCTTCCCGCAAAAAAAATAAAAAATAGCCACTCTTCTTACTAAATCTTAGCAAGTAACTCCGGTAGATCTTGAAGCGTTCTAATGCGATACCTTGCATTAGTAAAATCATGTGAAGTCGTAACTATGCCCATTTTATACTCTTTAGAGAGCTCTTTGAGCACCTCAGTTACGCCCTCTGTTTCAATATGCTCACTGCGTAAAAACTCTTGATAGTATAAATCTCTCTGCGCTCTTTTTTGCTCAATGACTGATTGAGAAAAACCTCTGGCATGTGCAATTTCCCACACAGACCTACCGCTTATCATGATTTGCATATAAGCATCAAGAGAGAGTTCTATATCTATTTCACCTAAGGCTCTTGTGTTCGCCTCGTGGTACCACTTCTGTGTTTCTACAAGTACGCCGTCGTTGTCAAATAAAATATATTTTTTCATTTCGTATAGTAACAATATTTTGGTTTATTTAAGTAGATAGTAGGTTTTGTCATCTTGTGCCATTTATATTGGCTTCTAGTATCTGTGTAGTTGACTCTCTGAAATAAGTTATCATCATGATCAAATACTGCTAGTAGTGTTGTTAAGTCTGTCCAGAGGTATTTTTCTTTGATGGCGATGGTATTATGACATATTTTAATATCCATACATTAATGTAACTCTATAAGAACTTTTCATCGCAAGCCCTACTATTGTGAAATGTAACATATGTTACATAAGTTTTACAATTACTTGTGCTACAATGATAACAACTTAAAATACAAGGATATGGAATGAAAAAACTCAATTTAACAGCACTTGTGCTTAGTGTGGCTCTTTTTACAGGTTTGGGTGTAACATCTGTTTACGCAGAGGGTGCTAAATGTGGAGCCGGTAAGTGTGGTGATGCAAAGCCTGCTAAAACTTCCGCAAAATGTGGTGCTGAGAAAAAAGGAACAGTTGAATCAACAAAATGTGGCGCTGAGAAAGAAGCTGCGGCAAAATCAGCAAAATGTGGAGCCGGTAAATGTGGTGATGCAAAGCCAGTTTCTAAATGTGGCACAAAAAAATAAACCTTCCAATGTACCAATAAAGAGAGACAAAGCCTTAGCTTAACTCTCTTTATATTTATATGTCTCTTAGAGTTTAATTATCATTCTATCTTCTGCAAAAATAACTTCACCTTTAAAAATTTCTTTGATAATCATCAAGCTCTCTTTTTCGTGCTTGGCAGTTCTGTTCATTCTGTGAGTGAGAACAACTTTTCCAACATCTGCTTTTTTTGCGATATTTGCAATAATTGAAGGTGTCATGTGTAAATCTTTAGCGAATTCTCCGGCATGCTCGGGTACAGCATGATGTGCTATAAAAAGGTCTGCTTTGTGTGCTATTTGTTCTAAGTTTTTATTTTTATCATTTGTATCACCACTTATGACTATGCTTTTTGAACCGACATCAATCCTGAGTGCTAATGCCGGCACAATTCCATGATGAACACTGATGAGTGTAAGAGTGAAATCTTTGTATTTTTTAGTGATTGTTTTGTTTGATTTGATCTCATATGGGATAATTTGAAACGAGTTGCTTTGAGGGGAGAGTACATCGCTCATATAGCGATAGGCTCCACTTTTACCAAATAAAGAATTTAAAAATTCACCGATTGAAGGGAAAAACTCATTTGCATTTGGTGCTATAACTTCTAGCGGTTCACTTCGAGAACTAAAAAATCCAGCTTTTACAAAGGAAGGTAAATCTACGCTATGGTCGATGTGTAAGTGTGTTAAAACAGTGGCTTCAAGAGTTTCTAGTTTAGCACCACTCTCTTCAAAGCGAAGCATTGCCCCGCTTCCCATATCTACCAAAAGTTTAGCCTCTCCATCAATCCAAAGCAAATAAGAGGTACTAGCTCTTGCATCGAGTTCGGGTCCGCCGGAACCGAGTATTTCAAATTTGACACTAGCAGAGAAAAGCATAGTTGAAAATAGTAACAGTGTTAGTAAAAATCTCATATTAGTACTTTAGATTTGAAATAAGCTCTTGTGCCAAACCTACATTTTTGCTTGAGCCTTCTATGGCTTGTTTTGTATCTTCTACCAATTGATTCATGTCGATTTGAATAGTCTCTGAATCTTTTAGCTGTGTGTCGATGCAGTTTAGGGCAATAGAAACTTCCTTTTTGTTATCAGTAGCATTTAACCCGAGAGTGTCAAGTATATTTACGGTCTCTTGGGCTAAGCTAACACTGTTTTCAATTCCGCCGAGCATCCCTTTTTGTCGCTCTAACACATCATTTGATATCCCCATGATAAGACGCATCTCCAACTGAACTTGGTCGGTGGCTTTATTTGTGTTGTCTGCTAGTTTTCTGACTTCATCGGCAACGACGGCAAAGCCTCTTCCATGTTCGCCTGCACGGGCGGCCTCTATGGCTGCATTTAAAGCAAGTAAATTTGTTTGGTCTGCAATATCTTTAATAGAATTAACTAAGTTGCTGATGCCATTTATCTTTTCATAGAGTTCTGATATTTGTGTTTGAAATTCATTTGTCAGTTGATGATTTTGCTGCAGGGTATCTGAGAGTCGATTAATATGTTCGCCGCTTTTTGCTGTTGAGTCTAGTGTTTTATCTGCAATTTCATAAGATTTTTGTGTTATATCTTTAATCTCGATAGATTGTGATATAAACCCATCCACCATACTTCGTGTTTTTTCAATACTTCCTAAACGATTTTTTGATGAATCATTTACCTTTTGTGCATTTGCATAAATGGTGTTTGCAATATCAAACGAGTTATTAGCAAGTATACTCTCAAGTAATTTTTCTTTTCTTCTTAGTTCTTCAATTACCTCGTTTTTAACTATTTGTTCATCATTTTTAAGTTTTATTCCAAATAACATTTTTTTTGTTCCTTATTTTAATTTCCAGTGTGTGTTGATTCCACATGCCGGACATTCCGGTATGAGCTCATTCTCTTGAACATGCGTTTCATATCCGCATTTTTTACATATTAAATCTGCTTCAACAATGGCTTTTGTTCCAATCAGAAATTCTAACTTCATAGTTGTTGCTGTATATGTCGTTACACTAAAAGGTACAAAATATGTAAACCCGAGCTTTATAAGACTCACATTTGCTACATCTAGTGCAACAAGCGCTTCTCCTTGATTGATAAGATTGAGCGTTGTTCCAACTATAAGCGAAACTTTTAAAGCTCTGTTTATCACACTTGGAGATACTATAATCTCGCAGTATATTTTGAAATGATGCATCTTAATCATTATGGCTATCTCTTATTTTTAAAAAAATATCTAAATTATCCAGAAAAAGTGTTACTAGTTTTGGGTCAAAATGTTTAGCACTCTCTTTGTTGAAAAGCTCTAAAATATCATCCAACTTCCAAGCTTTTTTATAAACGCGTTCACTTCCAAGTGCATCAAAAACATCCGCAACGGCGGTAATGCGACCGTAAATATGAATATCTTCTCCCGATATTCCTCTTGGGTAACCCGAACCATCCCACTTTTCATGATGTTCATGAGCTACTGTAGCGGCAGCTTTAAGTATAGGTTTATTTGAACTTTTAAGCATGTCGTAGCCCAATTGTGCATGTGTTTGCATGATAACCCACTCTTGCTGGTCTAATTTTCTTGGAGCATTTAAAATAGCATCGGGAATTCCCACTTTGCCTATGTCATGCATAGGGCTAGCCATCTGTAAAAGGTCGGCTTCTTTATGTGAGAGCCCGTACAAAAGGGCTAACTCTTTAGAGTAGAGTGCCACTCGTTTTACATGGTTGCCTGTTTCTTTAGAGCGTGTTTCACCTATCTCACCCATAGCATAAATAACTTCTCTTTGCGTCTCTTCAATAGCATCATTGAGCTCAATCACTTCGGTTACATCGGTAAAATATGCCAGCAAAAAACCTTCTTTTTTTACCCCTTGAAGTTCTATTTGGTAGAACTTATCGTTATATTCAAATATAGAAGTTTTTGTTTGACCTTGTGCTATGATTTTTTCATACTCTTGAACTTCAAGATTTACAACAGAGTGAATGCTCGATAGCTCAGTCTCGCTGGCACTGTTTTTAAAGAGTATATTTCCTTTGTTGTCAAAAATAAATACCGGAGATGTTCTGTATTTTGGAAGAAGAGATAGATAGTAGTTTTGAATGCTAAATCTTTCATTTATTTTAAAAAAGTAATACATGAAGCAGAATTTTTTGACTGCCGTGTAGTATATAACTATACTAAGAATGGCA
>MNYP01000148.1 GCA_001873135.1 Helicobacteraceae bacterium CG2_30_36_10 | reverse complement strand
CTGCCATAATTTTAGCAAACATTGATTCTATTCTCACAAAACTAGATACTAAGACAACAGCTCTTAGTGCAACAGAAAAGAATTTAATCAATTCTCTTCCATATAATGGCTATGTTATTATTAATATGCTTCATGTCAATAGGGGTGAAATTAATAAAAAAGAATTTGCAGAATTTATTGCTCTTATGAATCTAAAGTCACAATTTGAGATGATATTTTCAGAGACATTACGTATTGCATCAGAATTAACTTCAAAATTATCTCCCGATGTGGAAAGTCAGACAATTTACATAAATAATTTGACCGAACGAATCAAATCTGCAAGTAAAGAATCAGAGGATACATTTCGTGCAGAACTCAAGCCATACTTTGAAAAATTCGGTAAGATTATTAAAGAAAAAGAAAAAGTTCTCAAAGACAGAGTGAAAAAATAATGTTTCGTTCCTCTTTAATTACATTTATTTGCATCAATTCTTTTGCTAGTCCGTTTACTTTTTCAACTGCTGATATTAATAGTGCTAAAGCAGAAGCTGCAAACGTAGGTTCTACTTTTAAAGGAGCATATCGCACGAAAAATGGGCTACAGGAGCGCTCTTTTGATACAATGACTAGTGATAAACAAGTAACAACCATGGATGGTAATCAAAGTGCCACAGCTAATATTACATGTAATAACACGTCATCTCATTTTGCAGAGATTAGCTACTCAGGCACATCAGATATTACCGTTAATGTAAAGATTGATTACGACCAAGATGGAATAATCGATAATAATATTAATTTTGCTGGAATTAGTGGGGTACACGCTTCAGGTGTGGCTGTATGTGGTGCAAATACATTTACAAATTGCAATTACTATGCGTGGGGATTTGATTCAATCACTCAATTAATCGTGCTTAACCAGGTGACTTGGCAACAAGCAGGCGGTATTTACTGTATTAATAGTAGTTGTGAAAGTATTGCCGCAAATCAAAAACAAAGAATTTTACAAGACATCTCCGGTACTTTATCGGGTGTACTGCAATCTTCGTTTTCTGATTTGGTTATTTCACAGACGCAATACAATAATGGAGTTATGCACCTTTATGGACAAGATTATAGTAACTGCGAAAATACATCATCTAGTACTTACAATGCCGGTAGTTCTATTCCATCTGGCTCTATTTTGACGGCACAAGGTTCATCAGCACAAAACGACACCAATAATTCGACTTATTATGTTGTAACACAAGCCGACAAGAATGAAATGAACTTAAATCCAATAAAAAATTCAGATATGGCAGGTATGAAAGCGGGTGCACTTAGTGCTAGTGATGCAGCTCCATCGACAAATTTGACAAGTGTGAGTTATACTAATAGTTATAAGGATAAAAATGGAACTATTATAACAACGAGTGACTCAAGCACCCTGTTGTTAGACCCTGCACCAGAACCAAAATCATGTATGGTTGAGTGGGAAGAGGTTCAAACTAATATTGCAAGTGATGGCATTACAATCGGTCATTCAGGTAGCCAAAGTAGTGGATTGACTACCATAAAAAAAACAGAAATAAGAGAATGTACCGGAGCTAATTTTAGTGTCTGCCCAGTGCAATCAAATGAAACAATAAAATATAATTGTGGAGATTTAAGCGAATCAATGGGGGAAAGCATAGCAGGGCTACAGACGGCTAAAGAGATGAGCAAAGATTTAACATGCTCAGCACCATGAAGCAAGAAGCCTCATCGTACTATTTCTTCAGCGATACTCTCTCACACACATTGCACTGTATTTTTCACTCTTAGCTTTGATTGGTTGAGCATTTCTAAAACTTAAACCACCAAACTTTCTCCATAAATAGCCCGCATAAGCATTATCTGTATCACTCTCCTGCGAAGTCCATATAAATGCGTCTTGGTAAACGCCGGTTGAAGAAGCATTTTGTAAGTTGTCTGCATAAAAGAAAAGGTTTAGACCACCTGTTGTGCTTAATCCATCCGCTGAGAATATTTGTGATACCTCCAAAGAAGTTGGAAGTCTCCAATCTGTAAATTCACCATAATTTAATTCTGAACAAAAAGTATTTGCTGCATCAAATGTCATAGGAACAATTGAAGATGCTGTATCAGCTAATGAAAAATAGCTTTTAGAATTGTCAGTTGCATATTGCTCGTCAATTGATATTATATTGCCGTCTGTCGTAGTCTGAATAGTCCACTTTTGTTGTTCATATAATTCAAGAGAGGTATCGTATTTGAAATTACAATTTGTGTCATAATTTGCGTCAAGACCATAATTTCCATTTTTACACGCATACATAAGTGCATAATTCATCTCTTTTGAGTTAGAGATACCATCGCTATCATTATCAGCACTTCCGTTGATATCAAGGGGATTAGTCATATCAAAACCAAAGACGCTCTCTAGTTTGTTTGAAAGGCCATCCCCGTCATAGTCATCATTGTCACCTGTTTTGTCCAAATTCTGCTTTAACGGTGCCAAAAACAATTCCATATTTTGTGCTGTTACGTTAGATGTAGCAATTGTATTGATATACCCATTTTTTATAAGCTTTTGAAATGCTGTTAGAGATGTATCTCTATTAACTGCACCTTGCATGGCAAGAGCTAAATCATTCATGCTTGTAGGCATAGATGATTTAATTTCTACTAGAAGTTCACTCCCCAAATCGTCTTTTATCATAAGATATGCCATCTGTGCTGCTTTTGCCATCTGTGAATTGTTAGAATCAATATAATCCACCCCTAGAGAACCAGTTCCGATGGCATTTGCAAACATGTCTTTAAATTCACTATATCTTCCATCTCCAATGATAGAGGTAATAGGAGAGATTACATCTCCTTCATAGGTAAGCATCTCAATATCAAAAACTTTGTTTGTATCTGCCAAAAAGCCATTTTTTGCAATAAGTGGATAATTTATATTACCGGCAAACTTATAGGAACCATTTCCAATCTCAGTTGCCAATTTACCATTTGAATCAGATACGGTTGCATTTATAACATATCCGTCTACAACTTGTACAATTGTTTGCGTCTCTGTCGCAGTATTGTTTAGGTCAGGAGATGTGTTCGGAGATGAGTCACTTCCACTACCACAGCCATTAAAAAGTGCTATAACCAAAGAAGTCGATAACAATAGAGTTAAGCCTGTTTTCATAATTTTTTCCTTGTAAATTAAATATTCGTAATAGTAGCATTTAAAAACTTAAATGTATATAAGTTATATATTAAAATGTATTGTAAGTACATTTTATATATATTAAAAGTAAATTATTTATATATTTACTTTTAATATGCTATCATTTAACTAAAGGATTTATCATGTTTAATGAACTACAAAAGTATACAAATGACATAAAAGCAGAACTTAATAACTTTCTTATATCGCTTGAGCTTAATATAGATGACGAGCTATTAAATATTTTGTATGAAAGGCTTATTGTTAAAGAAAAAAACAGCTTAGAAGATATTCGAAAGAATCCATATATACTGATAGAGTTTTACCAGTTCACTATTCTCGACAAAGCAATTCTAAAAAATGGACTTTTGTCGCTGAACAATATTAACAGATTGGTGCATGGGATTAACAATTATGCTGATAGGCTTTTTTTTCAAACAGGCAGTACACTTTTTAGTCAATCCGCTTTAATAGACGTGTCATTGAAAGCTTTAAGACTAAAGGATGATGATACGAAACATCTTATTACCGCAATAGATATTTTAAAAAAAGTAGGATTGTTTATTGAACTAAATGGCATGTTGAGTACCAAAAAAATTTATGACTTCGAAAAATATATTTTCCAGACCATCAAAACAAATGCTCAAATATTTAAAGGCAAAATCATGTCAGAGGAAAATCTGTTATCTTTTATATTAAAAGAAGAGAGTAGGGTTGGTTTTAAATTCTCCGAAAAACAAAAAGAGATTATTAATCTTGCTAATGCACGATTTAATGTTTTTGCTCTGAATGGATATGCCGGAGCAGGA
This sequence comes from Helicobacteraceae bacterium CG2_30_36_10, assembly GCA_001873135.1. Lineage (GTDB taxonomy): Bacteria > Campylobacterota > Campylobacteria > Campylobacterales > Sulfurimonadaceae > Sulfurimonas. The sequence goes on along the minus strand of MNYP01000148.1, from coordinate 294 downwards.
AAAACAACTTCGGCTCAATCCATACTAAAACTTTATGAATTGAAATACGCAAAAGACAAAATCATATGCTGTGCTTTAAGTGGTGTCGCTGCTAATCGTGCTAAATCAGTTACTGGCTACAATGCTGTCACCGTACACTCTTTGCTTGGATATGATGGAGAGAAATTTGCAAAAGATGAAGACAACAAGCTCGACTATGCAATCATCATGCTCGATGAAGCAGGAATGGTAGGCTCTGAATTAATGTATTCTTTATTGAGTGCTATTGATTTTACAAGAACTACTTTGCTTATA
>MNYP01000021.1 GCA_001873135.1 Helicobacteraceae bacterium CG2_30_36_10 | reverse complement strand
TTAAATATATATATAATTTCGGCTCAGGAAATAAGTACTGAAAGTGGCCCCGTCGTCTAGCGGTCAGGATCCATGGTTTTCATCCATGTCACAGGAGTTCAATTCTCCTCGGGGTCACCACTTTTTCAAACATTATAGTTAGCAACCAACACTTTCCCTCTTTAATGATAACAAAACTATTTACAATTTTCTAAGATATTTTTAAAAAAATCATCTTTCGTAAAATAGCCTTTTAGGGGTGTTTGCAAATATGACTCATCCTTGCTTGAGGCAAAAAAGAGAGTAGGGAAAACTTGTGTATAAAAAAGTTCCACAGGGTAGCTGTTTGTGTACTCGAAAAAGACGACAACGGCTATGTACTTTTTATTTACCTCTTTTTGCACCTCTTTGTCACTGAAAACATCGACAAAAATTTTTTTACATGCAGTACACTCTTTTTTTAAGACTAGAAGCATTATCTCTTTTTTCTCTACTTTTGCTTTAAATAAGGCTTTGTCAAAATCGTTTTGCCATTGTATATTTTGCGAAAAAAGCGTTATTACCGTTATGAGTAGAGCTAAAAAAATTTTCACTTAAAATCTTTTTTTATTTTCATCAACTCAACTACATTTGGATCCAAAAGAACGGGAAAGACCTTCCTTACAGCATCAGTTACCCATTGTGGATAGATTCTAAAGTTAAGCTTTATATTCGCCTGCAGTGGGTAAATAACATCTTTAGGTAGTTCAAATTTCTCTACTCTTCTCTCTCCTGCGGGTATTCTCGTATCACTCAAGAGTATTTTATATTTCCAAAATAGAAGTCCGACCGGCTCGCCGTTCTCATCTCCAAATACCTTTTGAAAGAGTCTGCTCCCATCTTCTATATTGCCATCAGTCTTTAGTTTGCCGCTTGAGAAAATTACTTTCCCATCTTTGTCTTTGACCTCGACCTCAAGCCACAACTCTCTAAAATCAGCCACGCCGGTCGGCAGATGATGACCTGCTCCGACATTTTTTATGCCAACTTCCAAAACTCCTTTTTTTATCTCTACATCAAGTTTTGCCGAAGTTTTAAGAAGTTGCAAACTCTGTTGCTCATGTTCTTTGTCTCTAAGTCCTACTAAAAAGTGATTTGAACCTGCAAAGTAGTGAACTTTAACATCATCCTTAACAACACCACCATCTGTTGAAACACCTTTTAACGGTGCAAATTTTCCATCTTTCATGTAAGTCATGTGACAATCTATGCAAGTTTTATGCTTGCTCTTATCTTTTGGATTATTAAATGGAGATTTCTCCCACTCTTTAAAAGTCGAGACGATTTTTATACCGTTTTGTGGGTGAAACTCGTCGTGACATGAGGCACAGTAGCGACTCTCTTTATAGAACTCTTTTGAGTAGCTCTCTTTGTGCACTTTGGGGTTTGCATTGATAAGTTTTTCGCCAAACCAACGCCCAAAATCCGACGCACTATCTTCAAATGCATATTTTTGTCGCTCAAGAGAGAGTTTAAATGAAGCATTTCCTTTACTTGTAACATCCGTTATCTGATGACATGTGACGCATGAAACACCCTCTTCAACTCTAAAATTGCCATGCTCTTCAAAGTCGTTGAGAAGCGTTTTTGCACTTTTTTCAAAATGCTCATTACTTACAAGGTTGCCATCCATGGCATGTGTTGTTTTTGGGTGTCCTAGCGCAAGTGTACTTTGGTTGTGGCAGCTCATGCACCACTTGCGAAACTCCTGCCCTTCGATTTCTCCTGCTAAGGTCTCCATAACCATATAGTAAGGGTTTGAGCCTGCAATATGTTTATGGTTTGAGTTGCTCCACTGCTCAAATATATCACCGTGGCATGACTTACATTTTGCGGAATTAGTCCAATCTTCACTATGATATTTTCCTGTTTTTGTCTCTATCTCCAGTAGTGATAGCTCCGTAATTTTGCTATATGAAAGAGAGGGATACGCCAGTAAAATCGGAATAAACAGCGCAAACGGTTGTATATTTTTGCTCTTTACTTTTAAGATATGCCATAAAAAAAGAGCTACTAAAACTAATGATCCAAAAAGATGAACGTTAAAGGAGATTATTCCTAACATGTCTCCGCCGCGGTTACCGACTAAAAAGAGATATATACCACTGAAGATAAGCAAAACAAAAGTCAACAGCAGAAGCCATCCCTCTAAGCTGTTTATCTTTTTTACAAAAAAATATCTGTGAATATGTTTATATATAAATGAATCCATAAAAAAGAGCATTATCAGAGTTGAACCCACTATATGAAGAGGCTGAATAATTCTAAAGTTCTCCCAAGATAAATTAAAGAACTCATATATAAAAATACCACTTACAAACATCGTAAATATAACAATTTTTACAAAAAATATTCTCATTTGTTATCTCCTTTTTTGTAATCTACTATTTCACCCTCTAGCGTTCTTAAAAAAGCGACTATCTCATCAATCTGTTCTAGCGTTAGGTTTCGCCCTAGTTGATGCTTAGCCATTATATTGACAGCTTCTCTAATCTTTGCAACAGCTCCATTATGAAAATATGGGGATGTTTTTGTTACATTTCTAAGAGCAGGAACCCTAAATAGATGTTCTCTGTTTTTTCCCAAAAATCCGCCGTTATTTTCAAAAGGAAATTCTCTGTTTAGTATTCTTATTTGAGGAATTATCTCAAAATTTGGTTTTATGTTGTAAATATTAGCAAACTCTCTAAGCGGGAAGCGCTGTATTGTCTGACCACCAAAACTTATATCATTGTGACACCCTTTACATCCAAAACTTATAAAGTTTGTCAAACCTCTTTTGGCTTCTTCACTTATAGCACTATTGTCTCCTTCCAAAAATCTGTCATAAGAACCTCTCGTTACAACCGTCTTTGCATAAACTTCTATTGCTTTTGTTGTATTTTCAAATGATATGCCATCCTTAAACGTTTCGTTAAACATTTGTGCATATTTAGGACTCTTGCCTAATCTTTGTTCAAGCTCTTGTGGCGTTATATTCATCTTGTGAGAAGCTTGAAGCGAATTTGCACTCTCTTCTTTTATACTGCTTACCTCGCCACTCCATGTAAAATGCTTTGAAAACGCCGTATTTAAAATAGTTTGAGTATTTAAAAGATATGGATGCTCTACTCCCGCATCGCCCTGTGAGAAGGTAAACCTATCAACTCCGCTTTGATCTTGCAGATGACAGGCTACGCAATCAGTACTCTTTGTATCTTTTTGTGTAAGCATTTGCAACATTGTGCCTTTGTTTTGAATGTTCTGATCAAAAGAGTGGCATGTGGAACAACTTGTTGTTTTTGTTTTTGAGAGATTTGTATCAAAAAAGAGCTCTTTACCTAGTGCGATTTTTTTATGCGTCATAGAATTAGATGGGTCGTCTACAAGCTCCAATAACTTCTCAAATGACGCCGGAACAGGCTTTAGCCCTTTGCTTAAAGCCATCTCTCTTAATATTTCATCATCATACTTTGGAATCTTTTTATCTGGTGTCAGAAGTGCTATCGCAAGAATTACACATAGTTCAGCTATAAAGATAAGAATGGAATAAAAGAGTAGCTTTTTCATCTAAATTCCAAATGTCTTTTTAATTTTTTACTGAAATTCTTCATCAGTCCCCTCTTTGTGTATTTATCTCTAAATTTGCATAAATAATAGAACTATAGTGTATACAAAAAGAAATAATCACTCTATCTCACATATCAACTTTTTTATTAAAAGAAGATGCTATAATAACTGAAGGAATTTCTACTCTCTCCTAGCCTCGCCCCTAAAAGCACTTTATTAGTAAATATTTGTTAAAATTCCGTAAAATAATATTTAGGATTTTTAATGTTAAGATTTGCGCCTAGTCCAACCGGTGATATGCATATTGGCAACCTCAGAGTCGCCCTATTTAACTACATTGTTTCCAAGCAAAAAAAAGAAGATTTAGTTGTTAGAATAGAAGACACTGATAAAGAGAGAAATATAGAGGGCAAAGATAAAGAGATACTCGCCATATTAGATCTGTTCGGTATTGAGTACTCTCAAGTGATTTATCAGAGTGAAAATTTTCGTTTTCATTCGGCCATGGCACTGCAGCTTATTCATGATAAAAAAGCATTTAGCTGTTTTTGTTCGCCGGCGTGGCTTGAAAACAAAAGAGAAGAAGCTAAGGCTGATAAAAAAGCATATAGATATGATGATGCTTGTGCTAACCTTCCAGCAGAACTAGTAATAGACAACATGAACCCTTTTACCATTAGAATAGCAAAACCTACACATGACATTACCATTAAAGACCATATTAAAGGCAATATAACTTTTAAA
>MNYP01000105.1 GCA_001873135.1 Helicobacteraceae bacterium CG2_30_36_10 | reverse complement strand
TGGCATAAGGTTACAGGTGATGAAGGGAATTAAGATTTAAAAAAAGTTGTCTTGACTTTTTGGGGTAGCATATGTCTCTGTATCAAATAGTATGTATTTTGCCATTACGTATTTTCCTTTTTTATAATTTTCTTTGCCTAACAGTAAAAAGTCTTATTTAATTACACCACGAAGTATAGTTTTATTTGACTGATTTTAAAGATACTGAGTTAATATAGGCGCCCCTGCACTGTATATGATGTATATTGCCATGAACTTTAACAATTTTATCTTGATTAAACCCAGCTTTTTTGGAACTGCCCGTCTACGTTTGATGTATATACAAAATAATTATCATCTTTTTCTTTAGCCAAATCTAATAGCGCTTTAAATCCGGCATGTGGATTCGTATCAGGATATACTTGACACTAAATCTCTAATATTTAATGCTCTTGAATTGTCTAGTCAATTAGCCTGTTACAATTAAGAGAACTATTTAACATATTAAGAAACTCGCATTGCAATTCTTCTGGTACATTTTTAAGATTATCACAGGATACCTCAAGCTTAGTCTGAAGTCTCGACGTAATTACTTTTTTGTATCATCTCTAAAAGTTCTGCAAAAGATGCTTCCATTTTTTGTAAATACTCTTCGCTGGAAATCATATGTTTTGCTAGCACTAAATTGAGTTTTGTATTATTATCTACATCTGCTTTACCCTCTAATGCATTCACACATAAAATGATTTCATTATTCACAATTTGACTATTTTTCGTCCAATCACTAAGATATGTGATGAGCTGATTTAAATCTTGCTCTAAATTCATGATAAAAATCCAATTTTATTCCCACTAATATTTTTAGCAGCAATTTCATTTTGTAATCTTGAGATAAAATCTTGAATATCTTTTATAGGTCTAAATCTATTTTGTCGAGTAACTGCTGCAAAGTCACCAGGAGTTAGATGTCCAAGGCTTCTTACACTGTTTTTGAACTTAGCAGTTGGCTGCTTTAGGTTTAGTTCTTGAGCATAGGATAAAAACATGCTCCATGCTTGTTCAGCTTTTAAATAATTAAACTCTAGCTTCAAATCAAATCTTCTCAAACTTGCTTTGTCTAGATTGTCCATCAAATTAGTGGTTGCTATGAAAATACCCTCAAAGTTCTCCATCTGAACTAGCATCTCATTGACTTGTGTTACTTCCCAACTCTGTTTTGCTTGTGTTCTGTCTGCTAAAAAACTGTCTACTTCATCAAATACTAAAACAGCATTTTCTTCTTTAGCCTCTCTAAAAGCATTTGCTATATTTTTTTCAGTGCCGCCGACATACATACTAATAAGATCACTCCCCTTTTTTAGAAGCACTGGTTTGTCTAAAACATCTGCAATATACTTTCCAAAAGCACTTTTACCTGTTCCTGGTGCTCCATATAAACAGAGTCTTGCACTGCCAGTTTCTTTAATTCCACATGCCAACTCTTTTAAATCTATTGTTGTGTTTATAAACTCTGGATTATAGTTATTTTGTAGTGCGTTATTCTCTTTTTTAATTTCATCATAGCCTTGTGCTTTAAGAGTGTTATTGAGTATCTGAGTAAAAGCTTCTTGCTTGTTGATTGTACCAATACTACTTACGACTTTCATAGCCCTTGTAATAAGTGCCGGTGCTATATCTTCGTTTTGGGCAAGTGATTTTATACTATTGGCATCAAGCAGATTATTACTATAGTTTTTGATAATCTCTTCACGTTTAGACTTTGGAGGAATTGGCAGTTCAATACTTATGTCAAATCTTCTAACTATCGCATTATCAATACTGTCAATGTTATTTGAAATCCAAATAGTTGGGATTGTATTGGTTTCTAACACTCTATTTATCCACGCTTTATCTTTTTGTCTCTGCGGTGGACCAAAGAAGCTAAAACTGCTCTCAAAAATATCTTCTGCTTCATCATACATAAGAAGTGTTTTTTTGTTTGCTAGTAGTGCCTGTGCACTTTTATAAGCTTTGAGTCTTTTGGGTCCATCTATAGGCTCATCCACTTCATCTGTATAACTTACTTCATATAATGCGACATCTAATTTTTGTGCCAAAACCTTTACTAGTTCGGTTTTACCGGTGCCTGGTAAACCATATAATAGTATATTGACACCACTTTGTTTATTTTTAACAGCATTTTCGAGATATGGAACTAAAATTTTTATATCTTTTTCAACATGCTCATAATCTTTTAATTGTAAATCACTCTCTGAGCATGACTGAACAGATTCTTTTATCATTACAGCTATATCTTCATCTAGATTCAATAAATTATCTAAAAATGAATTACTTATCGATTCAAGCTTATTATCTAATGAATGTTTATTTCTTTTGTCTATGAAAACAAGAGATGATTTTGACAGTTTTGAATCAGATGAAAAAGCAGCATCAACGCCAGATTTTGGAATATCAAGTATAACACTCAAAGTCCTTTTTGTCTGTGTTGTATTTAATTCACTGCCTAGTAATCTAGCGGCATCATCAAGTAACTCATACTGTTTTAGAAGTGTTGTAAATTCTAAGATATCTTCTTCATATTTATTCAATTGCATTAGATTTGAGATTTGACTGATATTTTTTGATAAAGTTTTAGTTGTAGTAAAACTTGTTCTTTTTTCTAAAGCAGCAAGATTCTCTTGTAGTATAGTCAGTATTTCAACTCTTGTATACTCATCACTGTCCATTGCCCCATATTTACTAAGAGCTAAAAAATGTACTAAATTCTCTTTAGAAAATTCATTATTTTTATCAATAAATTCTCGATGACCGTTAAGTTTTAGTATAATTCTTAAAATCCAAAGAGATGCTTTGTCTATAAGCTCTTTATCAATAAAATCTGATTTTTCACACTCACTTGGGATGTTTAGTATTTTATGATTTCTTCTCATCTTAAACTCCTTCTCGTTAATTTAGAGAAGTATAAGATGTTGTATGGATAGCATTGTGTCTGGTTAAATTAGTTAAATAAAAAACTCTTATTTACTCAAGTAGATTTCCAAATCCTCATCTATCATATCCTGTATCCATTGAGGCTCAATAACTCTCATATGTGGCAACCAATATTTGACTATAGGCAATATCTCCATCTCATGAGTTATTTTCACAACAAATTCCATGCTGCCATCTTGACCTAAGGTTTCTATGCTTTGAGTTGGTAGTGGACGTCTTTGAAAATACTTTGCAGCTATTTTATTTACGTAAATTTTTACTTCGAATGGTTCAACATCTTTTTGAAACCATATAGATATAGAGTTTTCTAACATATTTTCTAATTTTGCATCTGTAGTAAATTTAGTTTGGGTTGCATTTACATTGGATATATTTTTTAAGTAGTATTTTTTAAGTGTATCTTCTCTTATTGCTATGAGATACCAAAACCCTTCATAGTTAGCTATTTTCAGTGGCTGTATAGTTGTCTTATAAATATCATGTCCATCATCATCATAAGAGCATTCTATTTCAGTTTTTTCTTTTATGGCAGTTTCTATGACTTGAATTTCACTAAACTTATCAGTTATATCTTCTATGTTTAGTTTTGCATAGATTGGGTTGTAATCTTGGTTTTTGATCTTTGAAAGTAGCTGGTGTGATTTAGTTGCAAACTTGCCGCCAATACTTTCAGTGATCTTCTCTATGATATCTAAAACGAGTTCATCTTCCAAAGACTTAGTTTTTTCAACCCTATACCCATCTTGCATCTTCCACTTTTTATTTTCTTGATAAATTGGGAAAGAAACTAATCTCTCATTAAAGTCTCTTTGTATGGTTCTATCACTTGTATTAAACTCTAGGGCTAACTCTTTAACGGACAAAGCCTCTCCATCATTAAGTCTTGATAATATGAATGTAAGTCTTGTGAGAATTTTGTCATAATCGTGTTTGTATGCCATTTTTAGCCTTTAGAATGTTTGCTGTATTTTAGCAACATAACTATAAATTTATATCTATTGAATATTGGTAGCGAATATTTATATCAAACCATATGTTATTAATAAGTAAAATATCAGCCCAATCGATAGAAAAGTCATCGTAGAGTCTATACATTAGCCAACAATGCTTTTGAGAATCCAATGCACTATTTTTGATAATTGCACTTGAGACATTATGATTTTCTTTGTCATTAATATTACAGTGTCTATCATTAAGAAAAGAGCAAGGTGTAATTTTAGGTAGAAAAAAAGGAGCAATAGTTAAATCAAAATATTCATTTATAGATATAATCCAAGAGCTTCACAATCTTGGATTATCTTCTGCAAAAATACTAAAATATCTAAATATAGAAGGCACTCAACAAAGCTTAGCAACTTTTATAAAGA
>MNYP01000114.1 GCA_001873135.1 Helicobacteraceae bacterium CG2_30_36_10 | reverse complement strand
GTAAATCGGGAACCATTCCACCGGAGTATCTTAGACGATACCCCTCTTTGAAAAAACCATCTACCATCTCTTTATGAAAGGGAGGCCAGTTCATTTGAGTACCTCCTGGAGCGTTTAAATTTCCTTTTTCATTCATATGAAGATGTCTAATAAATTCAAACTCACCATCTTGAAGCAGGTAAAGTTTTGTTTTAGTTTGGGAAAAAACAATCTCAACTCTAGGACCATAAAGAACATAACACGCAGCTATCATGTTTCTTGCGCCCCATTTTTCTTCATATATGCCAAAAATAGAGCCAACGCTAAGATTGACATCAATCAATGATGAACCATCGAGCGGGTCATATGCTACAAAATATTTTCCATCTTTGTTTATAAGTAATTCATGCTCTTTTTCTTCACTTGCGATAGTATGAACAGAGGGTATTTTAGATAACTCTTCTTCAACAATCAGGTCACATTTAATATCTAGTTGAAGTTGTGTGTCACCGGAACTATTCTCTTGCGTTGAGTAACCTAGGTCTTTAGTATCAATAGTATCTTTAATTCTTTTAGCAATTATTTGTATTGGTTCGAGAAATATATTTTTCATTTAAACTTCCTTTGCATTTTTAAAAATCCATGATATTACTTCATCTGAATTATTTATATCTAAAATATCAACACCGTTTGGTATTTTATAATCACTTATATTTACACTATCGTCTGTAGCTAATGCATTCATATAAGGAAAATAATCACTATCTAGTGAATTTCTAAATATACTAATACGAGGGAGTGGTAAATTTTTCAAACCTTCAACAAGTAAAATATCAAATGAATCAAACAGTCGTATCATTTCGGCCAAATCTTTGTTTTTTTTGGAAAAATAGGTAGTTCTAGTCGGAGAAGTTACAATTACTTCTGCACCTGTATCTGCAAATTTATAACTGTCTTTTCCTTCAACATCGAACCTGGCTTTGTCTTTAGGATCATGCTTAATAATAGCTACTTCTTTTGCATATTCATGAATAAGCTTTCTAGCTACTTTTAGTATAAGGGTTGTTTTGCCACTATTAGATGGACCGGTAAACGCGACTGCTAATCTTTTATTCAATTTATATCTTTATTCAAAAATTTTATAGATTATACAAAATACTCTTTAAAGAGTTGTTTAATAAGATATAATTCTTTGCTAAATTGACAAGGATTTATATGAAAGTTTTTTTGATTAGTGTAAGTATTTTGTTAATGTTTACAGGCTGTGCTACAAAAAGTGCTTTTAGTAAATTTGATATGACGCCAAAACAAGAGTTAAGTGCCTCTAGCCTGCAAAGTAATAAAATTATCTCAGGAAATAAAGTAGATGGAGTATTTTCAGCTATATATTTAAATGAAATTTATCCTAATTCATTTAACCAAAACGAATATTTTTTTGTCACTATATTTTTAAAAAACAAACAAGAGATGTATGACCCAAATTCACTCGATGATGTAAATTTAGTTTTAAAGCTAAATTCTAAATCGCCTATAAAAATAAAGGAACTTGCCCCTACTAACCAATTTTCTCATCTTGTTTCAATACAAAACAGTTGGAGCAGTTACTATTTAGTCGCCTTTGAAGAGGACAAAGAGAAAAAACTTAACCTTGTTCTCGAAAGCGGTCAGTCTTCTTCGGCTGCGTTAAGGTATCAAAAAGATGAACAATAGAAATATCTTCACCCATAACTTTTTTATACATAACATAATTAGCTAACACTTTTTTTCCATACTCTCTGCTTTCACTGTTTGCCATAAGTTCCATACTTATGAATGGCTCATAAGGTCCATTGTTAAAGTTATCTTTGAGCAGGTATCTTTTTAAAAAACCCATTCCGCCGTTATAAGCGTACGCCATAAAAAGAGGATGGTATAAGGATTTTTTCATCCATTGCAAGTGTTTGAGAGCATAATTTATATTTGTCTTAGGGTTAAACATCTCTTCATATCTCTTCAGAGGTTTTTCTTCTTCTTTACCAAGCGCATCTACAAGAAAAGGCATTATCTGCATTAAACCCAGTGCGTAAGAGTGTGATAAAGCAGAAGGTATTAAGTGACTCTCTTGTTTCATTATTGCATATATTAAAGCTTTTTCATCACTTGAGATATCTTTTAAGTAATCATCATAAGGCATTATATAAGAATGTATTTTATAATTATATGCTTTTTCCAGTATCATGGCCTGAACGGGAGACATATTTTTATTTTTATAGGCTGATGCCAAATTGATAAGTCCACTTTTAGGTGTTACTCTTATTTCATCACGAATCTCGTCCCAATAAAAAGGGTCTTGTATGTTTCTTTTAGCTTTGTTCTCAGTTGTTTCAACACTACTGAAATAGTTGTCGAAACTCTCTTTCATTATTTCATGAGCAAATAAGGTATAGATGTTTATATCCATACTAAGAAGAAGTTTCTTTAAATATTGCTCATCATTCGTAACTTGATACATCCAAAAATAGTTTTTATCACTATCTATTCTATGTGTAGATTTTGAAAGAGAAAGTTCTAAATGTTTGAGTGCACTTTTTTTATTTAAATGGTTTAACTGATTGAGAGCCAGCCAAAAATTACTTTCAGAATTGAGTTGTTTTCCCTCAAGATTTAACAAAGAGGTTTGTAACTTATCGAGCTTATTATCGTTGACAACTATTTTTATAAAAGAAGATATTTTTGGGTGTGTCGCTAAATTATTTAAAAATTGCTCGTCTAAATAGATATTTAAATTATCCCTTCGATGACAGGCGGTTGTAGAGGTAAACATTGTTAATATGGCGTTTACACTGTAGGACTCATAGGCTTTTTGAGTGTATGGTTCACTCTGTATACGCAATATTTCTCGCATACTTATAGAGTCTATTTTTTTAGATAAATCTTCTCTTTGTTTTTTTGTCATATTAAGAGTTTTATATGGACTTATAGCTAAAGCCAAGCAGTCTTTATCTTTAATGAGGAGTAAATTATTTTCTTTCATACACGAAACAGTCTCTTTTATCTCCTTTTTATCACTTTTGTTAGCATAGGCAAAAAAGAATTTCTCACTTACTCCATCTAATTCGTTAAATGCCTCATCGGCTTGCTGGGGAGTTATATTTTGTTGTAAATACTGCCATATCAAGAAGTTTTTAGCACGACTTGTCGGTTTTGATTTTATCTCCCCGATTGTTATCTCGGCATTTGCACATGCCAAGAGTAAGGAGAGAACGAAGAGTATTTTTATCATAATAAAGTTCTTTATGCCAATTTGGCAAGAACGCTAAAGATGTAGCTTGTAAGAATCACTACAATCTGCAGCCCAATTATTATGACTAAAGGAGCCAAATCTAAACCATTGAAGTTAGTTTTCATTAATCTTCTTACCAAAGAGTATGCAGGATTTGTCACTCTTCTTAAAAACTGAACTATTGGATTATATGGATCAGGATTGACAAAACTAAGCAGCGCCGTAACAATTACTACCCATATATAGACATTTACAAGACCTGTAAAAAGAGAACCCAGCTGTAAAATTAACATTCCGAAATCACTCATTTAGCTATCTCCCCAATATAATTTTTTAAATACTTATAAGTTTCAGCAAGATCTGGACCATGCTCTGCACCAGTTAGAAGTAGACGTAGTGGTTTAAAAAAGTTTTTGCCTTTAAGTCCTGATTCTTTCATTACGTAGTTTTTGAAATCATCATATTCGTCAAAGTAGGGTGCACTTTTAATAGCGCCAAGCAGTATAGATGATTGTTCTTCAAACTCTTGTGGAATTATTTTTGGAGCAAAAATCGGTTCTATTTTACTTTTCAACTCTTTAGTTGTACTTGCTTCTTCTAGATATATTTTAGCAAGCTCACCAATCTCTTCATCTGCAAAACCAACATATCTAGAAAGTTCTTTGGCGTCAAGGAGTTTTAAGTGCTCACTATTTATATGTCTAAGCATAGTGATATCAAAGCGGACAGGGGACTTTGATACATTTTCTAATTTAAACCACTCTATTGCTTCCTTAACGCTGAAAATATCTTTTGGTGGTTTATTCCCTATTAATATTAAATAATTTGATATAGCAGAAGGCAAAAAACCCTCCTCTAAAAGCCATTTAACACTAGAAGCGTCGTCACGCTTACTCATTTTCTTTCCATCATCATTTAAAATAATTGGAAGATGCGCATACTCTATCTTTTTGTCATACTTAAGTGAAGTTCTAATATGGTCTTGTTTGGGAGTGTTGCTCACATGGTCTTCACCACGAATTACTATAGAGATATCACTCAACATATCATCTACCGCACAGGCAAAGTTATAGGTCGGAGTTTTGTCTTGTCTAAGTATGATGAAACTGTCAACTTCATCAGGTTTAAAAGTTATATTGCCTTTAATATGGTCTTTA